>JANLOW010000120.1:0-12255 GCA_031366785.1 Bacteroidota bacterium
TTTTATAAAAATGAAACGATTCAGCCAACCGCTGAATCGTTTCACTAATAATTAACTCTTGAATACAACCAGAAGTCCAACTACCATTGCGAAGAAAGCAGCACCTTCTACAAGAGCGGCAGTAAGAATCATGTTAGCACGGATATCGTTTAGTGCTTCGGGCTGACGTGCAATGGATTCTAATGCAGAACCACCGATACGACCAATGCCGACTCCGGCACCTAGTGCTGCAAAGCCTGCACCCAAAGCAGCAATACCGTAACCTATACCAAGATTACCTGCCTCAAGAAGAATTGAATTTAACATAGAATTGAATTTATAAGGGTTAAAATAATTTTTAAACTATGGCCGCTTCAGCAATATGCCGCTCGGGATTAAAATGAGGATTTGATTCATGACTATTTTCGTCATGCGGATGATCATGTTCTTCTAGTGCGGCACCAAAATATATGGCAGAAAGAAGAGTGAATACATATGCCTGAAGAAAAGCAACCAGTAATTCAAGCATCGTCATAAATACTACGAAAGCAACTGATACAATGGATACTCCCAATCCAACAGCAGTACTCATTTCTCCGAAGATAAAAATCAGAGAGAAGAATGATAATGCAATAATATGTCCTGCGGTGATATTCGCAAATAATCGAATCATCAATACAAACGGTCGAAGAAAAATTCCAAGAATTTCTATTGGCGTTAAAATTATTAATACAGGAATGGGAACACCGGGCATTGCAAATACGTGTCGCCAGTAATGTTTATTCGCCGACAATGTTGTTATAACAAAAGTTATAATCGCAAGAGTTCCGGTTACTGCAAGATTTCCGGTTACGTTAGCACCTCCGGGAAGTATCGGAATTAATCCAAGCAGATTATTGATCAGAATGAAAAAGAAAACAGTGAGCAGGTAGGGCATGTATTTGTAATACTTTGGGCCTATGCTTCCTTTTGCAATATCATCACGAACAAATACTATTAGTGGCTCAACAAATGCCTGCATTCCTTTCGGAGTTTGGCCTGAGCGTCTGCTATACGATTTTGCAACAGATAAAAATATCCAAACCATAATTATCAGGCTTATGAAAAGGGCTGCAACATTTTTTGTAATTGATATATCGAATGTAGATGCTGTTAATTCTTCATTTTCTGTAGACTGATCTGCAGGAATTTCTTCTGTTTCATTTACGGCTATTACTTTACCATGATGTATTTTATAACCTGCATATGCCGTTTCGCCGTGATGAAATCTGGAACTCATAAAACAGCAAATGCCACGTTCTTTATTATAAAGTATTATAGGTAAAGGCATTGAAATACCCTCTTTTTCTCCACCCAATATGTGCCATTCGTGATTATCTGCAACGTGTTCAATTATTAATTCACCGGCATTAAACTTTTTTGCTTCAACAGGAGACTCTTCGGCAAAAAGATTGCTGGAAAGCCACATAAAAGAAATAATCAAAAAAGTGGTCCGAACCCCTAAAACTACCTGACCCTGAATGAATTGCAACATGTTTTTTCGTTATTTTTTTTACGAGAGTGCAAAGATAATATTTGTACAGGGAATGAACAAGGGAGAATCGGTTTTTCCCGGAATAATGTAACAGGCTACAAACCCACTATTAAGCTAATTAAATAACAACTATTGAAAAGCAATAAATAAAAAAACTAACATAATTTACTAAAAATCAATGTGTAACTCAAACCACTCCTCGATTCCGGACACCTGATCCTCTATACATGAAACATGATACTATTTCCTAATCCCTAATCTTCCTCCATACCGCCATTACTTCAAAAGCGGTAAAAAGTAAATACATAATCATAAAAGTTATAATGAATAGGACGGCTTCCGTACGGTGAAAAAAGGAATAAAAAATAATAATACCCAAGTGAAACAATAACTTTATAGTTGTTGCACCCATGTAGTAACGAATAAAAACCTGAGGCCTTGACTTAGCCGTTCGAACAATTCCATAGTGAAAAAGTATCGTCAGTACAATAAAATAAACATAGATCATCCATGTCAGCTTGTATTCCGCTACCGACAATTTTGCTGAGCTAAGAAAAATAATGCTTGCAAGGCAAACGATAAAAATGAGAAAAGCAGAAAAATATTTTTTCATAAACAAATAAAAAAAGCTGATTATTTTTTTTTAATCAGGTCTTTTACACTAAGATAAATTGCTGCAAATACTGATAGTAGACTAAATAATAAAGTAAAAACAGGTATTTGAAATTCCAACCATTTGTCAAGTTTGTAACCGCCAAAAACGCCTATGCCAATGATGACGAGCATTTGTGTACCCATCGTCGCATAACGCATGTAGGCATTACTATTCTCAGGCTGTTTTTTCTTTGGAGTTATCTCCTGGTTTGTCGCCATCCTTAATATCCTTAATCAATGGTCCCATATTACATGAACCTGTAAATGTAGCACCAACTTCAACAACTAATTTACCAGTAACGATGTCGCCATTCATTTTTGAAGCCGACTTTAAAAAAAGTAATTCGTTAACAGTACTTTTTCCTTTAACAGTTCCTGAGACATCTGCATTTTGACAATTAATATTACCCTCTACAAACCCTGTGTTACCAATTACAACTTTTGCCTTTGAATAAACGTTTCCATGAACAGCACCATCTATTCTTAGGTCGCCGTTTGAACGTATATCCCCTTCTATTACTGTACCTGTTCCGATTAAATTGATCGAAGAGCCCGTAGATTCCTGCCTGCCGTTTACAGCCGAGTTTTCTTTAGTATTTTTATTAAACATGAAGGATTTTTTTAATTATTAATCTAATACTAATCTTCTTTATGGCGACAAATATATAACAAAATCTGAGGGAGCAAATTAATTTGTCTTTTATAAATGATTGTATTAAATTATTTATTTTGTCATTTATGTCTGCTGTTTATACACTGCCATTTTGTAATTATTCAACCATTACTCGTTTTAATAAAGCGGGTTTAACTACTTTCTGATTTTAATTTCAACTTTTCAAGTACATAATAAACCCTCAGAAAAGTAAACAAAAGTCATTTTATACTATCAATTATAAAATGATACCAGAATAAATGAGAGGCATTTTAACATACTCCAAAAAGAAAAAACTCATTGATTTCATTAGCCCCATTACTAAAATTAAATATCTCACCCAAGTACTCGGTACCCGATTCCCGATACTCATTACTACCTATAAAAGTCTCTGTAAAAATCCTCATACTTATCAGTTGCTTTTAGTTTTAACAACAACGAAAGATTGTTTACCGATATAACATAAATCTGGTAAGCATCAGTGTTAACATTACCGAAAACATCATCGTTATTATTAAAAAGTGAGCTGTACTGAAGAGCATCTTGTTTGTTTTTAAAAGATCTCAAAACAAAAATTTTATTTCTGTGATCAAAAAGTAAGTCCTGTAATTCAAGATTTTTTGAATTAAAATTCTTGCTGTTAAAATCGGAAATTTTATTTTTTAATTGCTCCGGATTTAAGGGGCCGCCAATGTTTTGAAATATCACTACAACATTATGCAATGTATCTGGAATATATGAAAACTGATTATTGCTAGATAAAGCAGTGTCTTCTATCGATGGTACATTTTCTAACTGTGGTTCATTAATAGAATTGCCATTGTGAATAAAATCAAGAATTTCTTGTGCAACATTTATAATAGAATCATTTGAATAATTCTTAATAATATCATTCAAGGATGCTTCAAAAACCGGTAAGGGTTGTGTTCTTCCTATGGATAACGTTTTAAGCATATCAAATTTAGGCGTGAGCACGTTTTGTGGAAACTGTATATCAGAATCTGTCTTTCTTGAAATTACGGATGCATACTCACCGTTAAGATATTTCCTATATGTTTCTTCATAAAAAACATCAAGATTGCTTTTTTGATTTGCTTTGTCTATTGCATAATTAGGATTACGGATTATCTCAGCATATTCAGTATCGCCATGTTCGTTAAGAATAATGTTTTTATAATAATCGGCCTTTGTTGTATTTCCAAGTGAAGAATAAGTGCGATACAATTGGTAATAGGACTGCAGCTGATATTTGCAAGTTGGAAATCTTCGAAGCAATTCTTCAAATGTTTCTGCTGATGCTTTCAAATCATTAAGAAGCTCTCTGTATATCATTCCGATATTGTAATAGGCCTCTATAATCCTTAAATTAGATTTCAATAATGCCTCGGTTCCGGAAGGAATACTCTTCAATAAATTCTCCCTTCGATTTAAGGTGTCTTTCGATCCCAGACTATCATTCCCATGACTTAAAATATTTTCCTTTTCAACCTGATCTTCTAAAGTAGAAACAGATGTTTGCTTTTTACTCCTTTTCCAGTTGTCCTCCAATTTTCGATTGCCAAATTTTTTTACAAATTCGTTAAATCCAAAACTGATTGCTTGTGGATTATAAAAATACCAATTGGAACCAGATACACTATTAATTGTATTTGTATTTAACGTTTTTGAACTTTCAAAAATCTGATTTGATTGTTCTTCCTCCTTTAATTTTATTTTTTGTTCTTCCTCCTTGGACAAGAATTTGTCTACGTATAAAGCTTGTTCTTGCAAGGACAATGATGCTAATTGTTGTAAGCTGTCTTCCGTTTCAATTATCTTAATATATTTTACTAGTTTAGTCAGGCTGTTTCTCCGTGTTAGAATATCTGTATAATCGGGATAATCTTTTGCCATATTGGTAATTGTACTGTCATAATATGATTGTGCTTTTCTATATTCAGGTTTGCTGTAATAAATCTTTGCCAGTTCCAGATATGACAATGCTTTTTGATTCTTATTCCCAACGCTACTTTTAATAGACTTATTCAAAAAATTTATTTCTTCTTCGTTTTTCCCTTCGTTTTTAGAAAGACCGGCAAGAGCATAATAAATTTGATCCATAAAGTCTTTGTTCTTCGGATCTTTTTGCATTTTTAATAATTCTTTATAAACAGACTCACTGCTTCCGGAAGAAGAATCATAACATCGTGCGCGATTTAGTCTTGCATTAAATGCCATTTCATACTTCGGATTCATTTTAACAATTTTTGTATAAAGATCATAGGCCTGTTTGAATTCGCCTTTCAGCTGATGCAATTGTGCCAGTATAAAATTATACCGGATTTTCTTTTCTCTATCACGAACTAAAACAGCTGCACGAGTTAAGTGCTGAATTGCTTTATCATAGTTTTTTGTCTGCAGATAAAAGTCGGCATTAACTGCCTCGATTTCCCATTTGTTTTTTTGAGGAAAATCCGATTGATTACGCAGGTAATCAAGCTTTTCTTCTGACTCCCTTAACTCTGTCAACTCAAGATATGATTTAGCCAACCACATGGAAGCAAGAAAACGTGTTGGCTCTTTTTTATAGGTCGCTTCTACAAATTTAAATGTTTCAATTGCTTCAAAATAATCATGTTTGAAAAATTGGGCTTTGCCATACAAAAGCCAATTATCGTCTATCCATTTCTCGGATTCCGGTTTTTCACTCCCGCGCTTGTCAAACATAGTATGACGGTTAATACTTGTTGTGGTACGTTTCAAAATATCTTCCAATTGCGGATAAATAGCTTTCGCTTTAGTCGCATCTGCATATTGAAAAACAGAGAGTACACGGTCGTAATGGTCTTCATGAGCAAGTGCTAGCTTGTCCAGGGCTTCTTCAAGTTTTAGACCTGCATTGTAATATCCGTTGTAATGTGCTGATAAATTGTGAGCCGTGCGGTTCACTAACGTGTCCTTTGTATTGGAACACGACATCCAGCAGGCACAAAAAACCAGCATAAAAAGAAAGCTATGGAAGCGTTTAAATGCGCTTGAAATCATGGAATTTCTATAACTGTAAATCGACAATAATATTTTGGGAGGAAAGAATGGCAAAGATAGAAAAACGTTTCACTGTTAAGCAGATAGTCGTATGATAGTACATTAAGACGATCAAAAAGTTTCCATTTCTAATATTTAACAAGGGTTTTGCAATTGAAATAGGAAAATTAAGTTTCTATACTGATCTTGGATCACTTTTTAAAGTGTCAGAAATCTGGAGAAATTTACCAATAACAAACAACCTTTAAACAATTAGTAAATTCTTTCATGGACGGCGGGAAAAAGAAAAAATTATTAAAAAATCTTAAAAACCGGTTTCGTCTTGTAATAATGAATGACGAAACACTGGAAGAAAAAGCTTCTTTTAACCTTCGTCCATTAAATGTTTTTGTTACAGCCGGACTTGGCATTATATTGCTCATAACCATAACAACCTTCCTTATTGCTTTCACCGGACTCAGGGAATATATTCCCGGCTATGCCGATCTTACCACTCAATGGAGGGTTTATAATCTTCTTTTAAAAACGGATTCACTGGAACAGAGTCTTAAATCAAGAGATAAATTTATCGGCAATCTCAAAAATATAATCAATGGAAATGTAGAAGATTCCTCCGCAATGATGAGCAGTGAAAAAGAAAAAAAATATGATACAATTCATAAACTATATAAATCTCCTGAAGATTCAGTACTTCGTCAAATGATAGAGACTCAGGATCAGTATTCCCTTTCCGAAGGTTCTTTGCGAAACAGTATGAATAGCTTTCTTTTTTTCCCCCCAATAAAAGGAACGATCACAAACCGATTCGACCCTGTAAAAAAACATTTTGGAATTGACGTATCCGCCAATGCAAACGAGCCCATTAAAGCAACACTAGATGGTACTGTGGTTATTGCTAATTTCACTTCGGAAACAGGTTATATTATCGGTATTCAACATTCAAACAATCTCTTTTCACTCTATAAACATAATTCTGCTTTATTAAAAAAAGCAGGCGATTTTGTTAAGGCCGGAGAAGTTATTGCCATTATAGGAAACTCAGGAGAGTTTAGCGAAGGTCCCCATCTTCATTTCGAACTCTGGTTTAATGGTAGTCCTATGAATCCGCAGCAATATATTTCGTTTTAATTCTATTGTTTCGAAAAAAGCATTCAGTAAATTGTATTTCATCTTGCTAAAATATTATCCAGCGCACGGATAAATATCTAATTTTGTTTTCTGTTTTCTCATGAGTATCCTTTCACTTTTAAGTAAGCCATTGGCGGCATATACCGCAAAACAAACCCATTTTTGGAGCAGAAATGCTGTGCTTATGCAGCAGCGAATTTTTCAACAACTCCTACATAGCGGAAAAAATACATTATTCGGAAGGGATCATTGGTTAACATCTGTTAAGTCTTATGAAGAATTCCGGGAACAGATTCCGATTCGTGACTATGAAGCTTTCCGGCCGTATATCGATCGAATTAAAAATGGTGAAGAAAATGTTTTATGGCCCGGTAAACCGCTCTACCTCTCCAAAACCTCAGGCACAACATCTGGAATTAAATACATTCCAATAACTCGTGCCTCTATGCCCAATCATATTAATTCAACAAGGAATGCTTTGCTAAGCTATATTAATGAAACCGGAAATTCTTCTTTCCTGGATGGTAAACTCATTTTTATTTCCGGCAGCCCTGCACTCGAAACCATAAACGGAATTCCGGTCGGAAGATTGTCGGGTATTGTCAATCATCATGTTCCTTCATATCTGCGGAGAAATCAATTGCCGGCATACCCAACCAATTGTATTGAAGATTGGGAAACAAAAGTTGATGCCATTGTAAATGAAACTCTCAATGAAGACATGACATTGATAAGCGGAATTCCGCCATGGGTTCAAATGTATTTCGATAAATTAAATGCCAGAACAGGTAAAAAAATAAAAGAAATTTTTCCCGACTTTAATCTTTTCATCTATGGTGGTGTTAATTATGAACCGTATCGTAAAAAACTGGAAGAAAGTATTGGTAAAAAAGTAGATAGTATAGAATTATATCCTGCCAGCGAAGGATTTATCGCTTATCAGGACAAACAAAACGATCCATCATTACTATTGATGGTCAATGCCGGTATCTTTTTTGAATTTATCCCTTCCAATGAATATTTTCATACAAATCCAACACGCATTTCATTAAAGGATGTTGAAATAGGTATTAACTATGCCGTTATCATAAACTCAAATGCAGGTTTGTGGGGTTATGGTCTTGGCGATACCGTAAAATTTGTTTCTATTAATCCTTATAAAATTCTTGTGACAGGAAGAATAAAACATTTTATCTCCGCTTTTGGTGAACATATTATTGCGGAAGAAGTTGAAAAAGCGTTGATGAAAGCTGCACAGGAACAACATGCAGAAGTTGTAGAATTTACTGTTGCTCCGCAGGTAAATCCGGAAAATGGTTTGCCTTACCATGAATGGTTTATTGAATTTCATAAACAACCCGACGACCTGGAACGCTTTCGACTCGCTATTGATGAAAGCCTGCAGAAACAAAATATTTATTACCGCGATCTTATTTATGGAAATGTTCTTCAACCATTAAAAATTCGTCTGCTTCAAAAAAATGCTTTTATTGGCCATATGCGTTCTCTTGGTAAACTTGGCGGACAAAATAAAGTTCCTCGCCTCTCAAACGACAGAATACTGGCCGATGAGTTATTAAAGTTTGTTGAAAGATAGAAATGAGCATTGTAAATTTTATACATCACATTATTTTCACTAAAATATTAAACGAAATCGCCAGATTTCAATCCGTGAAACACCAAACGATTTCAGTATCTTTACATCCGAATGTCAGACAGAAAAAAAATAGCAATTCTTGGTTCAACAGGCTCCATTGGCACACAAGCACTTGAAGTAATCAGGCAACAAAAAGATTTTTTTGAAGTTGAAGTACTCTCTTCATTTAATAATGCCTCATTACTTATTCAGCAAGCACAGGAATTTTTGCCTAATGCAATTGTAATTGGCGACGAAAGTAAATTAAACTTCGTCCGAGATGCTCTTAGTGTTCTGCCGATTAAAGTCTATGCCGGACAAGATGCACTTGCTGAGATTGTGCAGATGGATACAATCGATATGGTATTAACTGCACTTGTAGGTTATGCAGGACTTAAGCCAACGCTAAATGCTATTCGTTCGGGAAAACATATTGCTCTTGCAAATAAAGAGACGTTAGTTGTAGCCGGAAAACTTGTCACTGATCTGGCAATTAAAAATAAAGTAAATATTTTCCCAATAGATTCCGAACATTCTGCAATTTTTCAATGTCTCGTTGGAGAAATGCATAATCCGATTGAAAAAATTTATCTGACAGCTTCCGGCGGACCATTTAGGGGAAAAGATAAAAACTATTTAAGTACCGTTAAAAAAGAACAGGCACTCAAACATCCGAACTGGGAAATGGGTGCAAAGATTACTATTGACTCAGCAACTCTGATGAATAAAGGATTGGAGATGATCGAAGCACGATGGATATTTGGACTTATTCCTGATCAGATAGATGTAATCGTTCATCCGCAAAGTATAATTCATAGTATCGTACAATTTCAAGACGGATCAATGAAGGCTCAGATGGGACTTCCGGATATGAAGCTTCCGATACAATATGCTCTTGGTTATCCCGTTCGTTTAAAATCAACATTCCCAAGATTCGATTTTTTGAATTATCCGACATTCTCATTCGAAAAGCCCGATTCAGGAACTTTTCGTAATCTTGCACTCGCTATCGAAGCTATGAAAAGTGGCGGTAATTTGCCATGCATCGTTAATGCTGCGAATGAGGTAGCAGTTGCTGCCTTCCTGAAAGATCAGGTTGGATTTTTGGAAATGAGTGACATTATTTCTGATTGCATGCAAAAGATATCATTCGTAAAAAACCCAACTTATGAAGACTATGTAGCAACTGATATGGAAACCCGTAAAAAAGCTATGGAGTTAATTCCTGCTTAATTTTTAATTTAAATAATTATAAAACAATATAAATATAGATGTCAGGATTGATAATGGCTGCTCAGCTTATTCTGGGCCTTTCAATATTAGTAACCCTTCATGAACTAGGGCATTACCTTGCTGCACGCGCTTTTGGTATAAGGGTCGAAAAATTTTATCTTTTTTTCGATGCCTGGGGTTTTAAATTCTTCAGCATTAAAAGAGGCGATACAGAATATGGAATAGGTTGGCTTCCTTTAGGAGGTTATGTTAAAATATCAGGAATGATTGATGAAAGCATGGACAAGGAGGCTCTAAAGCTGCCTCCGCAACCGTGGGAATTCCGGTCAAAGCCTGCATGGCAAAGACTTATAGTCATGGTTGCCGGCGTAACCATGAATGTTATTTTAGGAATTGTGATTTATACGATGTCCTTATTAAAATACGACAAGGATTATCTTGCAAATGAAGATATAACAGATGGCATTTATGCTTTTGATCTAGGAAAAGAAGTGGGTTTGCAAAACAATGATCATATAACCTCTATCGATGGTAAACCGGTTGTTCGTTTTGAAGATGTTCTCTCATCTCGAGTCTTGTTTGGTTCTGAGTTAACAGTAGAACGTAATGGGAAAGAAATTCAGGTAATCGTTCCATCTGATTTTTACCGTTCTACAATAAAAGTTGGTCGTGGAAATTTTATTGGACCTTATCGTGCCAATTTGAAAATCGACAGTATAATTCCCGGCTTGCCGGCCGAAGCATCAGGTTTACAAAAGAATGATCATATTATTCGTTTGAACGGTGAAAGAATTTTTTCTTCTGAAAAATTTAAAAAAACAATTGGAGAAAATAAAGGTAAACCTATTGCATTGCAAATTCTTCGTGGTTCAGATTCATTGTTGATTCAACCGGTAGTAAATGACTCCGGTTTAATCGGACTTGTCAATTATTCTGATTTTGGGAATTATACATTAACAAAATATACTGTTGGAAATGCATTACACTTTGGTTCTTCCGATGCTTTTGAAGCAATCACAATGAATCTCAAAGGACTCAAACAAATTTTTGTCGGTAAAGAAAAAGCCAGCGATTCGTTACAAGGACCCATTGGAATTGCAACAATCTATGGCGGTGTTTGGGACTGGCACAGATTCTGGAATATTACCGGATTGCTTTCAATGATTCTTGCTTTCATGAATATACTTCCTATACCGGCTCTTGATGGCGGTCATGTTCTTTTTCTGATTATTGAAAGTATTACACGTAAAAAGTTTTCCGATAAATTTATGGAGCGTGCCCAGGTTGCCGGAATGATTATTTTACTTTCATTAATGGTATTCACAATTGGTAATGATATTTGGAAGCATATTTTAAACTGATGAAGAATGTTTTAACATTATTCATTTCCCTTTTCCTTTCTCATTTTGCCAGTTCGTCGGTGTCTGATACTTCGACAGTAAACGAGCAAACAACTGTACTGGTAATTCCTTATATGCCTGCAATGCATCTTTCTGATGCCGATTATGATATTGCAGACGGATCACAAATGGAAATGCCTAAAATGCGTTCAGCATTAAGACAAGGAATAGTAAATGAATTAAATAAAAAAATTGCCGAAGTATATAATGTTCAGCGATTAAATAATGATTTTGTTAATGATGACAATCGTGATATGGATGTTCTTTATCATACACTTTTGTTTGAAGGCGACAGCGTTTATCCATTGAAAAATCCAAAACGCTTTGCAATTAAAGATACTGTGCCTGTTAAAAAAGGAACTACAAAATTAAAACCCGAATCACAATATATGAATGTTGGAATTTATGATGAAATGCTCGTCCCCGATCTTTCAAAAAAATACAATGCCAATTATATTATTTTTCTCAATGAAATAGATATCAAAACTCACTTTGACGATTGTCTTAATTTGGCTTTAAAAATATACCGCCGCGATCTTAAGATTCATTATTCAATTTTTGATAAAACAGGAAAACAAATTTATGGAGATGTGGCCGTTTCGCATTTCGGTTCTAATACAAATGATGTAAATGAAATTATAAATGAAAACTTTCCTACAATTTCGAATTATATTTTAACATCATTTAATAAAGTAGTGAAGTAGTTTTAATACGGAATGTCTTCAGCGCAGATTTTTATTTGTGGATTTAATTGAACAAGACATGGGCGAAAATATATGTTTCCTATAGTTGTTTTTCAATATGAATTAATAGAGCAAGTGCTAGATATCTATACTCTGTTTATAAAGTAAACACCCTCGAAATATTAAATCCCAATCGAATTCCTGCATCGTTCCATTTGGAGTTGGTTCGCGGAAAAAATTGGTTTTCTACCATGCCAAAACTATTTGTGAAATGAATTTGAAATACGTGCCCGCCAGTTTCTAATTCATAACCGATTGACATGCTATCGTAA
>JANLOW010000160.1:0-2992 GCA_031366785.1 Bacteroidota bacterium
TAAAGCCCGTGGCGTTTGGTACACGCCGGAGCCCGTCGTTAATTTTATTGTAAGAGCGGTAGATGATATTCTGAAAACAGAATTTAATCTGAAGGATGGCTTAGCAGATACGACTAAAACAAAGATCAAAGTAAAAATTCCAACGCACGATAAAAGATACAAAGCCGGTCAGAGAGAATACGAAGAAGAAGTTCATAAGGTGCAGATCCTCGACCCGGCTACAGGCACGGGAACTTTCCTCGCTGAAGTTGTGAAGCTCATCTACAAAAAGTTTGAAGGACAACAAGGCATCTGGAGCAATTACGTCGACAAGCATCTCATACCAAGGCTCAATGGTTTCGAATTGCTCATGGCCTCGTATGCTATGGCGCATCTGAAACTCGATTTGCTTTTAACAGAAACAGGCTACAAGCCAACCAAGGATCAGCGCTTCAGAATCTATCTCACCAACAGTCTCGAAGAACATCATCCCGAAACCGGAACACTTTTCTCAAACTGGCTCAGCTCCGAAGCCAATGAAGCTAATCAGGTGAAGAGAGATACGCCGGTGATGGTTGTGATGGGAAATCCGCCGTATTCTGTTAGTAGTAGTAATAAGAGTGAATGGATTGAAAAATTAACAGCCGATTATAAGAAAGATTTAAACGAAAAAAACATTCAACCTCTTTCTGATGATTATATAAAGTTCATTCGCTTCGGCCAACATTTTATTGATAAAAATGGTGAAGGAATTTTAGCTTACATTTCTAATAATAGTTTTATTGATGGAATTATACATAGACAAATGCGGAAACATTTATTAGAAAGTTTTGATAAGATTTATATTTTGGATTTACATGGGAATGCTAAGAAGAAAGAAGTTGCACCTGATGGATCTGTTGATCAAAATGTTTTTGATATAATGCAGGGAGTTTCAATCAATATTTTTATTAAATCGAAATCAAAAAAGCATAGTGAACTTGGAAAAATATTTCATTTTGATATATATGGTAAAAGAGAATTAAAATATGAATTTCTTAGAAATAATAAATTAAAAAAAATAGAATGGAATAACGTGCAGCTGAATGAACCCAACTTTACTTTTATAAATAAAGATATAAATGAACAATTAATTTATAATAATGGATTCAATTTATCTGAACTTTTCAAACAGAATAGTTCAGGAATAGAGACAAGAAAAGATTATTTAGTAATTGCATTTGAAACAAGGATATTGAATACTTTGATTAGTGATTTTAAAACTTTGTCAGCGAAGGAAATTGGAATTAAATATAATGTGGATAATAATAGTAGAGATTGGAAAATAGAGTGGGCTAAAAATGATATTATAAAAAACAATCCGAAAATTGAAGATATATCACAAAAAGCTTTTGATCTAAGAAAAATTATTTATACCGGAAAGACAAAAGGTATAAATGGATATCCAATGTTTAATAATTTTAAACACTTTCTTAATAAAGAAAATTTGGGTTTAGTTTCAAAAAGGGGACGCCTTTTAGGAAATAATAATGATTTCTCTCATATATCTATTACAAAATGGATCACGGATAAAAACTATTTAGCAGATCAATCATATGTTTTTCCTCTATATATCTATCCTGAAAAAACCGAGAATCAGTTAATAGATATTTCTTTAGAAAGGATTCCAAATCTTAAAACTGAAATTATAAAACAAATATCTCAAAAATTGGAATCAAAATTTGTTAACGAGAAAACAAAAACCAAAAACACATTCGCCCCAATCGACATCCTTGATTACATCTACGCCATCCTTCACAATCCAACCTACAGAGAAAAATACAAAGAGTTTTTAAAAATAGATTTCCCGCGCGTTCCTTATCCGAAGGATGCGGAAACATTTTGGAAACTGGTAAAGTTTGGAGGAGAGTTACGTGAGGTGCATTTGCTGGAGAGTGATGTAGTAGATAAATTTATTACGAAGTATCAGGTAGATGGAAACAATGAAGTAGTCAAACTAAAATACGAAGACAATAAAGTTTTTATAAATGAGAAGCAATATTTTTCGGGCGTGCCACAAATTGCATGGGAGTTTTATATTGGCGGCTACCAGCCGGCGCAGAAATGGCTGAAAGACAGAAAAGGTCGGCAGCTGAGTTTTGAGGATATACAGCATTATCAGAAAATAATTGTTGCTTTGAAGGAGACGGATAGGTTGATGAAAGAGATTGATGGGATTGGGTATGAGTGAATTTAAATCATAAATCAAAAATCGTTGATCGGCGTTCGTACATCCAATTCTTAAATCTTAATTCGCTAATTTTAAATCAATAAAACGATTTAAGATTAGCGATATACGAATATGATGTACGAACAAGGATCAACGATTTTTGATTTTAGGAGTTGGGAGTTTTACATTGGCGGCTACCAGCCGGCGCAGAAATGGCTGAAAGACAGAAAAGGGAGGAAGCTGAGTTTTGAGGATATACAGCACTATCAGAAAATAATTATAGCTTTGACAGAGACAGATAGGGTGATGAAGGAGATTGATGGGATTGGGTTTGAATAATGCAATAGAACAGCATAAATTGTCCAGCATTTGCAGATTGTCAAGTTAATATGGTCTACTTATTTTTGTTTTTTTATTTTATTGAAGCGAATGAATCAACCGAGGTATCAACTAAAAGCAAATGAAGATCAAACAGTTTATGAATTTTTAAGTGAAGGTCCGAGAGGTAAAATTGTAAAAATAATTCAGTTTACTACAACAAATTACAAAGATGTTTTTAATCTTGCTTTTGGAGATTTGAATGGTAAATCTGGAAAAATTGATGACAAAGCAATTTCAAATAATAGAGACAGTGAGATTGTATTAGCAACTGTTGTTTCTGCTATTTATGCCTTCACTGAAAAATATCCTGATGCCTGGATTTATGCAACAGGAAGTACAAAGCCACGGACAAGACTATACAGAATGGGAATCACTAAATATCTTAAGGATGTAAAAAGTGATTTTGATATTTTTGGTCAGGTC
>JANLOW010000213.1:0-4380 GCA_031366785.1 Bacteroidota bacterium
TAATCAGTATTATAATACTCTCCGGCTATATTATACTACAAATCTTGATTCCGGAGATGCTTTTCAAATATCTGCTGCCATTTACGATACAGCAAATGTTTTTCTTGAATTAAATTATTATAATATTGTTTTTACTGTTCCAACATTTTCACCTTTCACTTTAGACATTGATTCTGTCAGTTCAGGAATTCCCGACCACGCTCTAATTACTTTTACAATTATTCCCATGGCTCCAAATACTACTCCACATATCAACTCCTCCTTTGTCATTGATGATGTGGAATTACATTCTGGTACTACAGGAATAAATGAAAATGTTAAATCAACAAAAATTTCAGTTTTTCCAAATCCTGCAAAAGATAAACTATTTATATATTCTGATTTTAAAGAAAACAATCCTTGTCAAATTATTCTTTATGATGTTTCAGGAAAAATAGTTTTACAAAAAAAATCTACAACTCCTGTAAATGGAAAAATTACTGATGTTTTAAATTTAAACTCTATTAATTCTGGAATTTATTTTTTGAAGTTAGAATCAGAAAATTTTACTATTTCGCAAAAAGTATCTGTATTAAAATAAAAAACCGTAAAGGGCCTTTTAAGAACTCAACTCGGATTATCCGGATAAATAACTGAAAAATCCAAGTTGTTCCATGAAGAACAATCTTATATTTGAAAAAATATTTGAAATGAATTTTTTCATAAATAAAAGCCCCTTGTTCTATCTTTCGTTTTTCATTTTCTTTCCTGCGCATTCACAACAGCGCTATATCCCCTTGAGAATTTCAGAGCCAATTCTCTTAGATGGAAAACTGGATGAACCTTCATGGCAACATGCGACACCTCTTTCAGATTTTATGCAAACGGATCCTGCTCCGGGAGCTAATCCAACGGAACGTACAGAAGTTTACATGTTATATAACGATGAATATTTATTTGTAGGATATCATTGCTTCGACAGTGAGCCCAACAAAATTGTCCGCTTTATGGTGGGCCGGGATTTTGAAGTGGGAAAAGATGATGGTACTTCATTTGCACTCGATACCTATCATGATAAAAGTTCCGGTGTCTGCTTTATAACAAATACCCTGAGTGGAAGGTATGATTCTGAAATTACAAATAATGGGAATACCGAGAATACTGATTTCAATACATTTTGGGATGTAGCCTCTTCTGTGGATTCTACTGGTTATACGACTGAATATAGAATCCCCTTCTCTTCATTACGATTTGAAGCGAAAGAAAAAATAGTAATGGGGTTTCGATTAGCACGTTTGATAAAAAGAAAAAATGAATTGATAACCTATCCAAGATGCGATTCATCAATTGCTAATTTATGGATTAATTTCAGCGAAGAAGCTCAACTCGAATTTACAAATCTGAAAAGTAAAAACCCGATTTATATAACTCCTTATTGCATTGGTAATTTTAATCAGCAAACTAATCTTAACAACGAAACCACAGAATATGTAAAATCAAAAACTTTTTTTACCAGAAAGCACTATGTTAACAATGAAACTCTGGATAAATTTCTAAGTAACATTGGATGTGATATGAAATATGGTATCAGTAAAAATTTTACGCTCGACATGACTGTGAATACCGACTTTGCTCAAGCTGAAGTTGACAACAGGATTATAAACCTGACCAAGTATGAAATTAATTTACCCGAGAAAAGAGGCTTTTTTCTTGAATCACAAAATTATTTAAACTACTCATATGGTCAGTCGACTCAACTGTTTAACTCACGCACTATTGGTTTGGAAAATGATGTTGTCGTTCCGATTATTGCCGGAGTACGTATGACGGGAACACAAAATAACCTGCAGATCGCTGCACTCGATATGCAAACATCAAACGTTTTTTCTAAATCCATCGAAGCACAAAATTTTGGAGTTGTACGGCTTAGAAAATTTTATGACGATAAAGGAAGTTATTGTGGCGGAATATTTACCAATCGAATATCTACACAAAGTAATACCGTCTCCAATCAGAGTCTGGGCATTGATTTAACGCATCGTTTTAACAGTAAATGGCTGGGCGGTTTCGGACTTGCGAATACTTACGATGCCAATATTGAAAAAATATTTTTTAAAAAATCATTCTTCAATATATTTGCTTCTAAAAATGCAAATGAGGGTTTTAGTCATGCTTTTAATTTGGAATTGACCGGCCAAAATTTTAACCCTGCAATAGGATTTATTCCCGAGACGGATTATGGTTTTATTAGTCTTTCAAATGGAAAAAGTACTAAAGTAAAAGGCGATCGCGCTATAAATTCCTGGACCACCAATACCACACTTGAATATCGTTGGAAATTAATTTCTGGTCTTACGGAAACAAAATTCGCAAATCTGCAAGGGGGATTATACTGGACGAAAGGATCAAACTTCCAAGTGACATTCGCAGAATACAAAGAAGACAGGCTTTATGAGAATTGGGAATTGAGCGATAATATTACGATACCCTCAGGATATTATCAAATGTTTGATACTGATATTTTTTGTAATTATGATGAATCTAAAAGCATAACAGCAGGAACTCTTCTCCAGTTCCAGGATTTTTATGGTGGTAAACTTTATAAAATAGCACCCGAATTTAATTATATTATCAATCGCCATTTCCGAATCGGAATTAACTATGAACACAATACAATTAAATTCCCTGTTAGTTATTCCGGAAATGGAAATTCCGTTTACAAAAGTAATCTGATAGCTATTAATTATATCATTAATTTCAGCAGTAAATTTTCTATAAAATCACTTGGACAATACGATGATGGCAGTGATTCGTTTGGCGGCAATATTCGTTTTAGGTATAATCCTCGCGAAGGAACAGATTTATATATCGTTTATAATTCTCTGTTAAATACTAACCGTTTTGAGGCGAAACCTACATTGCCTGTTGTCAATGAGCAAGCGATAGTGATTAAATTTTCGAAAACATTTGGGTTGTGATTTAAGAATTTTAAAGTTCAACTCACGAGGGTTGTTTACACTCTTGAACATTCAATGTTTTTACACAATTTTCCCTCTTATCGCTTTCGCCACTGCTTCAGACTTTGAATGAACCTGAAGTTTTCTGTATATATTTTTGATATGCCCGTTAACAGTTTCAATGCTGATAAAACAAACATCCGCGATTAGTTTATAACTCATTCCTTTTACCAGACATTTTAAAACTTCTTTTTCGCGGTCTGATAAATTGAATTCATTTGCATGATGCGCGGGTGATTTGTGACGAACAATTTTCAAAACCTTAGAAGCAATACTTGGCGTCATGGGTGCGCCACCTTCATAAACTTCTTTAATTGAGTCGAGAATTTCAGATGGAGGTGTGTTCTTTAATATGTATCCATCGGCTCCATTACATATAGTTGCAAAGACTTTTTCGTCATCCTCAAAAATTGTTTCCATTAAAACTTTCACCGCAGGGTATTTTTCTTTAATCACCAGTACTGCTTCTATGCCAGTCATGCCCGGCATCTCAATATCCATTAATACTACATCGGGGTTTGATTTTTTTATATCACTGATCAATTCGTTGCAATTGGGAAATGCACCTACGCATTCAAAACCAGGTGAACCATTTACCAGCTGATATAAGCTGTTGAGTAAGTTTTTGTTGTCATCAAATATTGCGACTCGGATTGGCATGTCTTTAGTTTTTAGTTATTTGTTATTAGTAAATAATTATTAGACGTCATCTCAAAAATGAATTTAATACTTTAAACCCAAAAGTTCCCTTCTGGATGACAAACTTTATTGTCGTATAATGTCGTCCACCCGCCGCCAATCAAATCTCTGATATAAATTACAAGTGTTGATTGGCGGCGGGTGGACGACATTGGTTATCCATTCCCCAGTCATCCTGGTAAGGAACTTTTGGGTTCAAAGTATGCAACTTTTATTTTTTTAAATATCCTCAAAATTAGAATCTGCTATTTTTAAGATGACTTCTAGTTATTAGTTCTTAGTAATTGTGATTGCTTATTAATTTTCATTCCGATAGCTATTGGGACAAATTTAATAGAATACTGGTTCCTTTTCCTTCTTCTGATTCGATTGCAATTTCAGCATTAATTTCAGCAGCTCTTCGTTTCATATTTTGTAAACCATTTCCGCGTGGAGGATTTTCAGAATTAAATCCTATTCCATTATCACGAATAATTAAATAAATTTTCTTTTTACCCTGTTTTAATTCTATTGAAGCGCGTGTGGCATTCGAATATTTTACAAGATTGTTTAAGGCTTCTTTAAATATCAGGTAAAAGTTTTTTCGTGTTTGCATTGGCAATTTTAATTCATTTAAATTATCATCAGCATCAAATGTATATTCAATTTTTTTTGCTTTCATTAACTGATGAGTGAGCGAACGCAT
>JANLOW010000214.1:0-1545 GCA_031366785.1 Bacteroidota bacterium
AATGTAAACATGTTAGTACCTACATACAATGCATTCGCATCTATACCAAGGGTAGGATAGTCTGCAAATCTGGAAGCTTGGGCGGTAAATTGTGAAAATGTCCAGGTGGTGGAACCTGTAATTGTCGCATTATTGCTGAAAGCTATTAAAATTCTGTTAGCTCTTGTAAGGGCATTAGTAGTATTATTCCGCGTTACATCCATCATAACTAATATCCATTTGCCAGACAGGCGATCATAACGTATTCGGGGATCAGCCGTATAAGTTCTCTCACCTGCACCCGGGGTTGTCATTACTGAAGCAAAGAATGCATCCGGGTTTACATTTAACACACCATCTGCCACGCCTGTAGTTTTATTAAAAGACCTAAGCCGGCCATTTATAAGCATTATGAATTGTGAAGGCCCTACAGCTCCCATATTATCGGGAACAACCGACCCGGTTTCAGTTGGCCCTGTAACGCCATTAAAGGACAAGCCAATTGTTTGAGGAGCTTGGAGTGCAGAATTAGTTTGTGTAATTTTTTTTACATCATTACTATTACTTTCCGGAAAAGTAGAAATAGATTTTGCTAAAGGGTTTTGAGGTAGATTCGAACGGTCAGGATATTCTTCTTCTTCCCGGTCAATCATCTGAACGTCAGGAAATGTTTTTGCTCTCTCTTTAATAGTTTTAACAGTTTCTGTTTTTACCTGCTGAACAATCTGGGATACACCTGGAATATGCTCATTTATTTGAGCTAAAGCACTTGAGAAAATTATACTTAAAACTGAAATCATAAATACCAAAAATATTTTTCTGTTTACATTTTCAACAAACATTTTAATATTGCCGATCAATGTTGTTCTACAGACTGAATTTTTACTTTGTATTGTGTGTGTTTTCATAAAAGTTTTTGTGTTAAAAAGCAATCTTAATATTTCAACAATAAATAAAGTATACGACAAATACCGATCGCATAATTATTTTATTTATATTATGTTAAAGGAATTTAAATGATAGTGTACTAAAGGAGCCGCATGGCGTGACCTTTAAACTATTTCATCCAGACAAATATAAAAATTTTCGCTAAAAGAACAATTGATATTGAACATAAATTGAAAATTATTATTAAAAATATTCCGCTCGGCAAAAAAAATTGTTCTGATTCACTTGGTTAAACGGTCATTGATCTTGGTAGCGAAAAAAAATATTTCAATTATTTAAGTATAAGATACTTATGCATTCACCATTTTCTGATTTTCAATAATAAATTCAATCCGCTTTTATATGCAATACCGCAACTTTTATAAGCATTTACAATTTCTTCACGAGAAAGAAAAATTTACAAAATTATTTTCTGTTATACATTGGCATGTTTCAATAGATTTCCAACTATTTAATTCCCGCAGCATTTACCCCAGCTAAAAACCCTGTAGTCCAGGCCGATTGAAAATTAAATCCCCCCGTTACCCCATCAATGTCTAAAACCTCACCGGCAAAATAAAGCCCTTTTACTTTTATGCTTTCCATCGTTTGCATATTGACATCTTTAAGACTAACACC
>JANLOW010000272.1:0-5014 GCA_031366785.1 Bacteroidota bacterium
AATAGATCAAATCCCGCTTTTTTGGCGGGATTCTTTGTTTGATTTCATTTTTGAATCTCTTCTAATTTTTGATTTCGGGACTTTTCGAAATACGAATTAGCTTTTTACGATGGATCACAGATCCATAATTCAAAAACAACGGATTTTAAATCCGTCGAAGTGGAATTTTATTTTTATCTTTTGGTGATGAGCAAATCCTGAACATCAGGGTAATTGGAATAATAAAAAGCGAATACCCTAATTCGCATTTAACTTTACTAATTTTTTATCGGTTCCACTACTGTAAACTTATAAGCTTAATAAATTAAATTATCCCTTTAATAAAAATTTTATTTCGACAAAAAAGAAATAAGCTACCGGCAGACTTGAAAATTAATTAGGCTGCGCTTGTAAAACATACTTATGCTGAAATAAACTTCTGCCTCTAAGCTCAGTATATTTTAATACATCCGGAGACGACATATTGTACAACAACTTGGCATCGTTATATAAGGATCCATAAAACGAACGATTATAACCGGTGGTCGAATACAGTGTCAATAAGAAGGAAGGTTCAACAGATTGTAATTCAATTAACGGATAATCGAGCTTATTAAATTTTTTCGCTGCTACAGTAATTCCTCCATAGGAAGAAGTACCCTGATCGACTCTGCGCTTTATCCTGTTATCCCACTTGCCATATCCGGCTGCTGTGGATAAATAATCTGTTACAGTTACATAATTTGATAAAAATATTCCGTCACAATAGTAGACCATCGAATCTACAGCACGTTGAGGGTTGGAGTAATATTTCCCCATCCAGCCGTTATAAAAATAAAATTTAGCTCCATACCGGTTGCACATCGCTTTAGTCAATCGCAACAAAGAGAAGCATCCGGCATAGTCAAGTGTAACCCATGGTTCTTTTTCGGTCAAGGGCGCGACGACTGTACGTAGATCAGGATATGTAGTATATAAAGCATCCCAGGTGGCAATTTCAGATGTTTCTCTGATATCACACGTGATTAATTTAATCCCGTATGAACTCACTGCCTTGCGGCAAAAAGTAGCGAACTGACTTCTACCCGAAGATGTAGCCATTGAATTGCGTGCATAACAGTTAATCATGTTACCACCCTTGATTATTAAATAATCAAGGAGTTTATTTTCGCTGGTGGTATTTCCAATTGTCAGGTAAGTCGGGTGGGTATAAATTCCGAACAAATCTGGAAGCATCTGATTATCTACACGTAAAACGGAAGAAGATATTTCGTCGGATGTGACAGAAGGCTCTATGAGGAATTCTTCTTTTGAACATGAAGTGAAAAACAGAAAAAAACTTATGAGTATTAATGTCGGAATGAAATATATTCCGGAAGAGAAATGCTTTTTAACCATTTGTATTTTTTTAAGATTGGGTAGAATTATCTAATGATTGACTTGTAAAAACAATATCCATTAAATAAGCCTGAAATATTTTTATTGTTGTATAGCCGAGGATTAAGACCATACTTGTCAGTCAATAATTCTACTCTATTAGTATTGATAACTCGCGTAATGCTGACCGTTTCCGTTCAACAATGGTAGTTACAGAATTTGAGTTTTAGATGAACTCCCGAGCTGCCGGGTTAAAGGTGGGTTATTGGAATACAGGTGCTATGAATATTGTTAGAAACGACAGTAAAATCACCAATAGAAATTCTTAACCTAAAATTCAAAATTCTTAACCCAATAAAACGATTTTACATAGGTAATATTCAAATTTTACCAGTCCCGTCCGGGCCGCCTCAATATCATAGAGTTACATACGAAAGTTTGTAAATCTTTTTTTTGGTTTAAATGTTTGTTTATATGTTCTGGTATTTATTTGAATTTTTTATACGCGCTCTATATTTTTCTGATTTCTTTTATTGAATTTATTTTCAGATTTCCCCTTCAATAAAATGTTATTTAGATATTATAAAAAATAGATATAAAGAATTCAGTAATCTTAATGAGGGGTTAACAAGTAATTGTACCTTCAAATAGATTCGATTCTCGTCCCGGTTACGGAATGCAGTTTGAGTGCGGAGTTTGAGTGCGATGAGTGTGCTCAAACTCCGCACTCGGGCGTTGAAGTCTCGCGAACTTCGCACTCAAACTAACACATTCTTAATTGAAATTTATTTTTTTCCAAGCCCTTTTATTTAATTCTAGTCTACAATTAATTTTTCAACAAACATTTCAGTTGAAGTAATCACTTTCACATAATAAATACCATTTATTAATTTACTGTTTATTGTTTTTTGCATGCCAATGAATGGTTGAGAATAAACTTTCTTTCCGATTGAGTTATAAATTTCTAGAACCCCTTCTAGTATTGTTTTATTAAGAATAATAGTAAAGAATTCATGAGTGGGATTGGGATAAATCTGAATTGTATGCTCGCCTAAAATTTCTGGTATATCGTTATTATAGCAAATTGTGTTATCTGAGGCGTCGACTCTTGATACTTTTGTTGGCGGTGTACCTGCGTTAATAGTTCCAGGTAGAGTAAAACCAAAAGCATTTGCACCCGTTGTGTTATATGAATAAACATTAGTAGATGATCCAAAAACACTGCATCTAGGGCTACCTAAAGAATCTGTTTTAATAAGATTAAAAGTGGATGAACTGAAAAGTCCTAAAGGGCAGGCAATAACATAACCATTGTCTTTTGCCTGAATAGCAAAACCTCCCCCGGAAGAAATAGAACTGCCATATGCCGTGGCCCACTGCAATACACCATTGTTGTCTGTTTTAACAAGATATATTTTTCCGGTACCAAAAGACCATATTATTCCGGAAGCTATTAGTCCACCATCTGAAGTTTCCTGGATTGAAAAAGCGGCATCAATAGCTTCAGCTGTTGTATCACCGTAAACCTTATCCCATAACATTTGGCCCGAAGAATCAGTCTTAATAATGTTGAAATAAAAAACACTACCCGATGAAAAATCAGCTCCTTTTTCTCCTGCCATAACATATCCACCGTCTGACGATTGTATTACGCTATATGATCTGCTGCCGAATCCTTCAGAGGGCCCATAATATTTATCCCATTGTAAATTTCCAACAGAATCAATTTTTAATAAATAATTAAGATCTCCAATAATACCGAATATTCTTCCTGTAATAATGAATCCATGATCTCTTGTTTCAAAGGCCCCTTCTTGTAATAAATTGCTGTTAGGAGTAGAATATATTTTAGTCCATAAAACATCTCCTTTATTATTTGTTTTAATAAAATATATCGTCCCCATATTTCCGAAACTAAAACCAGAACCTATAATATAATATCCTCCATCTTTTGATTCATGAACATATCTGCTGAATTCATCTTGAGGTCCTCCATACGTTCTTGTCCAAAGTGTATCTCCAAATGAATCAGTTTTTATTATGTATATATCAGAATTACCGGCACCAAAACTATTCGTTCGGCCGGCGAGTATGAAACCACTGTCTGAAGTCTGCTCTACATATTCAGTCCATTCAAGACTATCCCCGCCGTATTTTTTTGTCCACTCCAGACTTCCATTTCTATCCATTTTGGCTAAATAGACATCATAAGAATTACCTAAGGCCGCATCAGGGCCGGTTAAGATAAAACCTCCATCAAATGTTTGTCGAAGGTAATATCCCGTAAAAATATTGTACGCTTTTACGAAAGTTACCTGACAAAAAGAATTTTCATTTTGTATGAAAAATAAAAGACTAAATGCTATTAAATAAAATTTGGTTCGCAGACAATTGGTCATAGTAAATCCTTTAAATCCCCGCGGAGTATTCTAAGCGTGTTTTCGTATATGAATAGAATCATAAAACATTGTTCACGCCTTTGAATATTATTTCGATAACTTTCATTCAGTTTATTTGATATTTCACCTAGCCCCATATTCTCCTCTATGATTATGGAAAGTTAAACATTTACATTTAAAACTTCAATTTTAAAAATATAATTCTTGATTTAAATGAAAGTCCTGAATTTTACGTACATCATCAATGATAAAGTTCGATATTCGGAACCTTGCGGGTACTCACTACAGTGTGAGTGAGCAGAGTGAGTGAACAGTATCTTTCTGCTCACTCGCACTTTTACTCAAACTCAGACTGCGACTTACATTAAATAATTTATCAATTTCTCAAAATCCTGTTTTAAAAGGTTCGATAACTGGAACCTTGCGGGTACAACTTTGAAATCCTTGTTAGCAGATGCTTTCAAGGTTTTTTTATTCGGGATCTAATATGATTATAAAATTTCTGATTTTAGTTGAGTGGGAAAAATGAGCGGGAAAATGAAACGAAATGCCTGCAAATGCATATTCAAATCTTAAAATTTCACATATTTCGAAACATATGGAATCATTATAAATCTTTATTTCAAATTTGATTCTTATTGATTCTAATTTTTGATAAATCCTAAAGAAAAAAGTTCGATTACTATCCCCAAATTAGATAATTTTAACTAATTTACAATTTCAGGTATAAACACAAGTGAAAACGAGAGATAAGTTTGCTCTGGAAAGTTGGGGTCTGCTTATCCGGGAAATCCATTATGTGAACAAGTAGTGCAATTATAACGTGATAGTTATTGAAGTTATAGACGATTAAAAATCAGAATAATATTTTGGTTGTTGCAGTGAGAGAAAAACTAATGATATTCATTGTCTGGTAATATTTTTCTAAACAAAAAAAAATGAAAAAGCTTATAATAATTTACTTATTGCTATTAGCCAATGTGAACATAAATGCGCAAGGTACTTGGATAAGTCAGGCAACGGGATTTACTCAAACTGCCAGTGGAGTCAGAAATATTTCAGTTGTTGATTCCAACGTCGTATGGATTTCACCATATGATGGTAGCGGTGCAGGAATTCCTCGCCAAGATTATTCTAAAACAATCGATGGTGGTGCTCATTGGCAGGTTGGTGTAACACCGGCTTCTGCTGTTTGGGATTACTCTATGATTGAAGGTTCAAGTGCAACAAGTGCCTGGGCAGTTTTTTACAATACATCC
>JANLOW010000284.1:0-16614 GCA_031366785.1 Bacteroidota bacterium
AAAAGTAATTTGTAATTAAAATGAATTAATAAAGTTAAATAAAGTACACACATTGAGTGCGGCTGTCTCAGTTCTAAGACGAGAAGAACCCAGCGAAGTAGATTTAAATCCAAATTGATTTGCTAAAGAAATTTCTTCCGGATGAAAATCACCTTCTGGACCAATTAAAACAATTAGATCATTTCCTTGTAAATAATTTTTTTTAAAATTTTCGTTTTCTCCTATATTCATTGTACAGATTAGTTTGATAGCCGAATTATTTTTCGATATAAATGATTTATAATCAACTATAGAATTAATTTTAGGTAGAAAAGTTTTAGTAGACTGTTTCATTGACGAAACCAAAACCTTGTTCAAACGCTCTATTTTAATTTCTTTCCGTTCGGAATGACGACATAGAATAAATGAAATTTCATCAATTCCTGTTTCTGTAGCTTTTTCAAGGAGCCATTCTATTCTGTCAATACTTTTTGTGGGTGCAATGGCTAAATGAAGGCGATTAGAGTTTTTCTTATATATATTTGTTTCAAGGATATTTAATATACAAGTCCTCTTTTCAATTTGAAATAATTCAGTTTTATATTTGTAGCCCTTGCCGTCAGTAACATAAACTATTTCTCCATTCCGGACACGTTTCACATTAAGAAGATGGTTGGATTCATCTTCATCTAAAATTATTTTATTTCCTGTGGGATGACCGAAGTAGAGGTCCATTTAGGGAGAGTCAGGAATCAAGATTCAAGAGACTAGCACCAAGAATTGCAAATACCATTTTCTTGGTTCTTGTCTCTTGACTCTAATTCAGTCATGCATTCACTGCAATTTTGGGCGCCGCATTTAAAATTTCTTCATTGGCGAAATCAGCATACTGGGCGAAGTTTTTTACAAAAGATGCAGCAAGGGTATTCATTTTTGCATCATATTCATTTTTATCATTCCAGGTATTGCGCGGATTGAGTATTTCGGCAGGTACTCCCGGACAAGATTTTGGCATAGCGAGACTAAATACAGGCATTGATTCAAATTGTACTTTATCCAATTCTCCATTCAAAGCAGCAGTAATCATTGCACGGGTAAAAGAAAGTTTCATTCTGGATCCTACTCCAAAGGAACCACCTGACCAGCCTGTGTTAACAAGCCACACATTTACTTTATTTTTTTTAAGTTTTTCACCTAATAATTCTGCATAGGTTGTTGGATGAAGTGGTAAAAAAGCTTTTCCGAAACAAGCAGAAAATGTTGTAGTTGGTTCAACAATGCCAACTTCCGTACCAGCGACTTTTGCTGTATATCCTGAAATGAAATGATACATGGCCTGGCCGGCATCTAGTTTTGATATTGGCGGTAAAACACCAAAAGCATCACAAGTAAGAAAGAATATATTTTTTGGAATACCGGCAATTGAAGGCTCTACAGCATTGTCGATATGATTAATCGGATAGGCTGCACGCGTGTTTTCAGTTTTGGTGATGTTGTCGTAATCGACAGTAGTAGTACCATCATAAAATTCTACATTTTCAACAAGAGAACCAAAACGGATAGCATTAAATATCTGTGGTTCTTTTTCCATCGATAGATTAACACACTTGGCATAACAACCACCTTCAAAGTTAAAGACTGTCTGATCGGCCCATCCATGCTCATCATCCCCGATAAGTCCCCGATTTGGATCCGCACTGAGTGTTGTTTTTCCAGTTCCCGATAAGCCGAAAAAGATAGCTGTGTCTTTTTGCATTCCTATGTTTGCAGAACAATGCATGGATAAAACTTTCTTCTCATGCGGAAGTACATAATTCAATACTGAAAAAATTCCTTTTTTGATTTCACCTGTATAAGCGGAACCTCCAATGAGAATAATTTTTTTTGTAAAATTTATAATTGTAAAATTATTTTGTCGTGTTCCATCCAAAGCAGGATCTGCATGAAATCCGGGAGCACATATTATAGACCATTCTGCTTTTACGGTTTTCAAAATTTCTTCTTTTGTTGGACGAAGAAAAAGATTGTTAGCAAACATATTCTGCCATGGCGACTCTGTTACAACACGAACATTTAATCTATACTTCGGATCAGCACAAGCATAAGAATCGCGTACATAAATTGTTTTTCCCTGAAAATAAGAACACACTTTTTCATAAAGACGATCAAATTTATCAGGATCAAATTTAATATTGATTTCTCCCCACCAAACTGTTTTTTCAGTCGTTGAATCACAGACAATAAACTTGTCTTTTGGAGATCTGCCTGTAAATTTCCCGGTATCAACTGCTAAAGCACCTTTGTCAGTTAAAACCCCTTCTCCGCGAATTATAGATTCTTCAACTAATTCTGCCGGGGTTAAATTCCAATATGCATCTTCTACATTCTTTATTCCCAGGTCAGCAATCGTAGCATTTTTTGCTTTTAATCCGAATTCGTTCATAGTCAAGTATATTGTTATTGTTCCTGTTTAAACGTCTACAAAGAAAATGAAAATTTATCAGATAGACCAAATTCAAAACGTGTATTATGAATCAGTTATCAAGATAGTTATCACTATTATTGCTTTTTAGAGTGTATGATTTTATCGTCGCATTCGTGGAGGACAGGGGTAATTTTCAAATATATTTACCCATTTTGCAATTTTAAGCTGGGACCTGGTCATGGAAATGAATTCCTTTTGCTCTTCTGGTGAAAGTTCATTTAATTTTAGGCAAAAGTCTATTTCACCTTCCCGGCCCCATGGAGTTTTTTTATAATCAATATTCTTTCCGAATTTCAGCGAATAACTGCCGATACTATCTTCAAAAGCGTTACTAATAAGAAATTCCGAACCTTGTCCAATGGAATAAAAAGAAATCACTAATCTACAATTGTTTGTATCGATTTTATTTTCTATTAAAGAATCCCCAACTTTTATATTTTCTGTTATTGAATCAGCCACTTTTTCATTCTTTTTTATAGCTGATGATGGATTGTTGTTCTTGCATGAAATCATTATTAAAGCAACAATAAGCGGGAAAATAAGTTTCATTTTTTATCTGATAATTAATAACGGTTAATAATTATTTCATAGTGAATTTCATTGAAGATGCTGTTAAACACCCCCATCCAATAATATAACATAATCCGCCGAGCGGTGTTATTGGACCTAATATTTTTTCCCATCCTACAATACCTAATAATTCCCGGCATGCCAAAAGGTAAACGGATCCTGAGAAAAGTATTATTCCTGCAACGAAGAAGCTTCCTGAATAATTTAATAATTTAGGATTTAATTTATCACTTAAAATGAAAACAAGAATTAAGGCGAAAGAATGATACATCTGATAACGAACTGCTGTTTCAAAAATCTGCAGATTATCTGTTGATAATTTCGATTTTAAAGCATGTGCCCCAAAAGCACCTAATATTACTGCTAATGCAGCCATTACAGATCCCCAAGTGAGAAATTTATTTTCCATTTTTTAATTAACAAGCCAGCCTTTCGTTGTAAAAGTATGCAAATTCATTCTTTACACGAAGAACTATTTTTATGAATAAAATTAGATGTGCTTTTATAGTTTGTATTCTTACATTCGTAGTCAAATAGTTTTTAGTTTCTATATTTAATTTGTTTTTAAATCCAAATAAAAATCATCATTTAGTTTTAAATTAATTTTTATGCGTAACGTTTTACTTATTGGCGCCGGAAAATCTTCTTCTGCTCTGATAAAATATTTTCTTGATCATGCTTCGGATGAAAATTGGATGCTGATTGTTGCTGATTTTTCGGAAGAACTTGCAAAAAGTAAAACGAACAATCATCCTTTTGCAAAAGCTATTGGTTTTGATATACAAAATGAAAAACAAAGAGTCGGCCTGATTTCTGAAGCCGACATTGTTATTTCTATGCTTCCTCCAAATATGCATCATCCCGTCGCTATAGAATGTTTGCGACTTAAAAAAAATCTCATCACGGCCTCATACGTTTCATCGGAAATGCAAGAACTACATGAAGAAGTAGCCACCGCCGGATTACTTTTTCTCAATGAATGCGGTCTCGACCCCGGCATCGATCACATGAGTGCTATGGAAATAATTGATAACGTAAAAACGAATGGTGGTACTATGAATGCCTTCCATTCATATACCGGAGGTCTAGTCGCACCCGAATCAAATGACAACCCATGGGGGTATAAGTTTTCATGGAATCCAAGGAATGTTATTCTTGCCGGACAAGGTACCGCCAAGTACATTGAAAATGGCTACTATAAATACATCCCCTATAGCCGCCTTTATTCTGAAATTCAAAATATTTCTGTTGAAGGATGTGGAAACTTTGATGGCTATGCTAACAGAGACTCTCTTTCGTATAGGAAAATTTATCAATTGGATAATATCAAAACTATGATTCGCGGAACGTTAAGGCAATCGGGTTTCTGCAAGGCATGGAATGTTTTTGTTCAGATAGGACTCACCGACGATTCATTTAAAATTGAAAACTCTGAAAAGCTCACATACAAAGAAATGGTAGATGCATTTTTACCAGGAACGATTTCCGGTAAAAATACCGAAGAGCGACTTTCTAAATTTATGGACCTGCCTTCCAACGGACAAGAAATGGAAATGGTAAAATGGACAGGTATTTTAAATGATGATTTCATTGGAGTTTCAAATGCAAGTCCTGCCCAGATATTACAGCATTTACTCGAAATAAAGTGGAAACTGCAAGAGTCAGATAAAGACATGATCGTAATGCAGCATAAATTTGAATATACGATTGATAAAAAAAATATTTATCACACATCATCTCTCGTTGTTAAAGGAGAAAATTCAATTTTTACTGCTATGGCTAAAACAGTTGGTTTGCCACTTGCGATTGCAGCCCGATTAATATTAAACGATAAAATTTTTTTGAAGGGTGTTCATATTCCTATTCACAAATCAATCTATGAACCTGTTTTGAAAGAACTAAAAGAATACGGTATCAGCTTTGTTGAAAAGCAGAAGGAGATTGCTTAAGTTGAATATAATAATCACGGGTCAGGTCAATATATTCTTGTGTAAAACTTCCGTCTTCTTCCTGAATAATTATTTCATCTTCTTCAATTTTGCCAAAGTGAAAACTAAATTCCATGATAAGTCGTTTTTCATTTTTATCGGCTTTAGTTTTAATTCTCAGCAGGTGATGACAAAATAATCCAATGCGTTGTGCTTTATCTAAAAATTCTATTCCTTCTTTGCATGGAAGAATAACACAAAAGCGTCCGTCGAAACTTAACAATTTTTTTACGCCATCAAGTAATTCGTCAAAAGTTAACAGATCTCCATGACGGGCATTTAACCTCGATTCTTCCGATGGTTTTGATGCATGATGAAAATAAGGAGGATTCGTAACAATCAGATCATATTTTCCCGAATGATTATTAGAAAATTCCTGCAGGGATATGTGTTTACAATTTAAACGATCAAACCAGGGAGAGATTAAAAAATTTTCTCGCGACTGTTGAAAGGCGTTTTCATTGATATCGATAGTATCAATATTTATATTGCATTTTTGAGCGAGCATTAAAGCAATTACTCCGGTACCTGAACCTATATCAAGTATTGAATTTTCATTCTCCACCTTCACCCATGAGCCAAGCAAAACAGCATCTGTGCCGACCTTCATGCCGCACTTATCCTGATGAATGGTAAATTGTTTAAAATGAAAGAATGTTTCACTCATAAATATGATATTCGAAGGTAGTAAATGAATTTGACAATTCACAGAACGACCCCTAAATAGAATCAAGATACAAGAGTATAGAGTTGGGATTTATTGAATATTGGTTCTAAATGCAATGAATTAAAATGATTCAATCCGGAAAAGAATATTGAAAAATAAAAACCAATGGCCAAAACTACTTAAGATAAATATCAAGTAAACCTTCGGGCAATTCAACAAAAACTATTTTTTCTTCATCATCTATATCTACAACAATATCATCATTCAAAGGGAAGAGTATTTCTTTTCCATCTGTTAAACATTTTGCAATCATTTGCTTTGGATATTCAAGTACTTCAGAAATTATTCCGATCTCTCCGCTTATAGTATCAATGGCTGTGTAATCAACCAGATCTTTCCAGCTTAATAAATCATTTTTCTTTTTTCCTTTAAGTTTTTCAGTATAAATCTCTTTGCGCAGTAATTTTTTTGCTTGCTCTTCCGTATCAATGTCTTCAAACTTTACGATCAAATCGTCTCCTTTCATTTCAATTTTTTCAGCAGCAAAAGGAACGGGTAAACCTTCGAGAATAATGAAAAAAAATTTATTCTTCAGCAGTTTTTCCGGTCGAGCAATATCTATCATACAGCTTAAGTTTCCTTTAAAGCCGGATGTTTTATTAACATAACCAATGCGTGAAAGATCTTCCTTTCTTAGGGTTTTCATTTAAGTGAAATAAAAAAATCCGCCTGTCTGCAATAAAGCTGACGGACGGATTTGATTCGATTGTGAATTTGATTATGCCTCTGAAGAACTTTCACCTGGAGCAGCTTCACCTGCAGCATTTTCAACAGCCGGCGTAGCCTCTTCTACTGGTGGAGGAATGTTTTTAATCCGAACAGTTTCAGCAATTGTCTCTCTTTTTTTGCTTTCAGCAACCAGACGCTCTTCAATTACTTTGGCAGAAGTACCTGATATTTTCTTCTTCTTTTCTTCAATTTTATTACTCTTTGATTCTAGCCATGCTGAATATTTAGCTTCAACTTGTTCTTGAGTGATAACACCTTTTGTCACACCTTTTTGAAGGTGATTCCGAAGTAAGACTCCTTTATAGGCAAGAATTGCACGACAAGTATCAGTAGGTTGTGCACCATTCTGCAGCCAATTTAAAGCTTTGTCGTTGTCAATACTAATGGTTGCAGGGTTCGTGTTAGGATCGTAATTACCGATAACTTCGATATACTTCCCATCTCTCGGAGCACGACTATCTGCTACCACAATATGGTAGTAAGCATTATGCTTCTTTCCATGACGTGATAATCTGATTTTTACAGGCATTTTTTTGGGTATTGATGGTTAATTATTCCCTTCCGGCAACTGACGGATAGCATTCTCCAATGCATTTTTTAAAGGGACGCAAAGATGCACTTTTTGATTTAAGATTCCAAGTTAAATCAATCAGCAAATCCATTGTTTATTTATTAAAAAAAAAGATGTTGAAAATTGTATTGATTATTTACGAAATCAGGTCGTTTTTTAAGGGCAAAATTGTATTTTTGATTATTCTTGGAAAAGCCGGTAATGCCGGTTTTTTTTAATGACTTCCCACCACAAAAGCTTCAATGAAAGACGATTTTCTTAAAGATTTAAATGAAGCGCAACGTGCTGCTGTAATTCAGAGCAATGGCCCTGTAATGATTATTGCCGGCGCCGGTTCCGGAAAAACACGCGTCCTTACCTACAGAATCGGCTATTTATTAAATCAAGGAGTTGATGCTTTTAATATTCTAGCCCTAACCTTTACTAATAAAGCCGCAAAAGCTATGCGGGAGCGTGTCGAACGCCTTACAAATACTGAAGCCAGAAATTTATGGATGGGAACTTTCCATGCTGTCTTTGCTAAAATTTTAAGAATTGAATCTGCTAAACTCGGCTATCCCCCAAATTTCACAATCTATGATACCGATGATTCTAAAAGCCTTTTAAGAAGTATAATCGGAGAACAAGGTCTTGACGATAAAATCTATAAACCGGATGTAGTACTTAACCGGATTTCTTCCGCTAAGAATAACCTTTACTCATGGCAGGATTATCAGAACAATGCAGGATTTGTCAGTGATGATCATTCATCCGGCCGGCCCAAGATAGGTTTACTGTATGAATTATATGCCAAACGTTGCTTCAAAGCGTCAGGAATGGATTTCGACGACTTGCTATTTAATATGCATGTTTTACTTTCTCGTTATCCGGATGAATTACATAAGTATCAGCATAAGTTTAAATATATACTTGTTGATGAGTTTCAGGATACCAACTATGCTCAATATACCATTCTGAAAAAACTGGCGGCAGTTCATGAAAATATTTGTATTGTAGGTGATGATGCACAATCTATCTATGCATTTCGCGGTGCCAATATCCAAAACATACTTTCTTTCAAACGCGATTATCCTGATCTTTCCATTTTTAAGCTTGAACAAAATTACCGTTCTACAAAAAATATTGTCAATGCTGCAAATAGCGTCATTGAAAAAAATAAAACTCAGCTTAAAAAGGAAGTCTGGACTGATAATGATCACGGCGACAAAATTCAGTTGATGCGTGCTCTAAGTGACAATGAAGAAGGGGTAATTGTCGCAAATTCAATTTTTGAAACCAAAGTTAATTTTCAATTACGGAACAAAGATTTTGCAATTTTATATCGTACCAATGCGCAGTCAAGGTCGATGGAAGAAGCACTCCGCAAAATGAATATTGCTTATAGGATTTTCGGTGGACTTTCTTTCTATAAGCGAAAAGAGATTAAAGATCTGATAGCGTATTTCCGATTTGTAATTAATCCAAACGATGAAGAAGCACTGAAGCGAATTATCAACGTTCCTGTTCGAGGCATTGGTAAAACGACTATAGAAAAAATGACAGTAACCAGTGCTGAACGCGATCTGAATTTGTGGCAACTTATCGAAAATCCGGCTTTAAATCCTTGTGGTTTTAATAACGGTACTCTAAACAGGATTAATGACTTTGTTACAATGATTCGCAGTTTCGCAGTGAAATTGAAAACTGATAATGCTTTTGATCTGGCAAGCCACATAGCTGCATCATCAGGATTAATTAGAGAATTGTATCAGGATAAAACTCCAGAAGGATTGAGCCGCTATGAAAATATTCAAGAGTTACTTAATGGTATCCGTGAATTTGTAGATAATGGAAGAAGCATTACACCACGCGGCGATGAAGAAAATTTCCGTGATGAAGATGGTATCCGTACGCTTGATCATTTTATGCAAGACATTGCATTATTAACTGACGCTGATGATGACGATAAAGAAAATGATGATAAGGTTTCATTAATGACGATTCATGCTGCAAAGGGCCTCGAATTTCCGGCGGTTTTTATTGTCGGATTGGAAGAAAATTTATTCCCATCCCAAATGTCAATGGATTCTCGCGAAGATCTTGAAGAAGAACGAAGACTATTTTATGTAGCCATTACCCGTGCAGAAAAAAAACTCATTATCACATATGCTAACTCCCGTTTCAAATGGGGGAATTTAATTTCCTGTGAACCGAGTCGTTTTCTGGAAGAAATAAATCCTAAATTCATCGAAGAGACAGGAATTCGTCAACATAAAACTAATTTTATTCTTGATGAACATCTACCTGAACGTTGGAATCATAGAAGTTCATCATCACCTTCATCACCGGCTAAAGTTGCAATTAAAAAAAATATTGCACCTTCTCATTTAAAAAAAATAACATCATCTGATGTGAAAAATTTTGAAGGTGAAGACACTTCCGGAATACAAACAGGAATGGAAGTTGAACATGCACGTTTTGGCGTGGGAAAGGTTTTACTTGTTGAAGGAAATGCCGGCGATATTAAAGCAACTGTCTTTTTTCAGGGTTTTGGCAATAAACAATTGCTTTTAAAGTTCGCTAAACTCAGAATTATTGGTTAATATCGTTCTTATTAGATATATTTGCGACCTTATTAAATATTATTAAGTAAAGGCGCCTAATAATCCTATTTTTTCGATTGCGCTAATTCAACTCACCTCTATATGGCAATGAAAACTAAGAAAGTCTCTTCAGAGCAAACTAATTTTGTATCAATTGAAAATCTTGAGTATAACACTCAGCGAGGTACTATGCTTATCGCCGAATACGGCCGAAATGTACAAAAGATGGTTGAAATGACTATTAAAATCGAAGACCGTGAAAAACGAACCATGGCTGCACAAAATATTGTGAATGTTATGGCTCTTCTTAATCCTCAGGTTCGTGAAGTAGCTGATTTTAAAAATAAACTTTGGGATCATTTGTTTATCATTTCCGATTTCCGTTTGGATGTTGACAGTCCTTACCCAATTCCAGAAAAAACTGCAATTAAAGCAAGGCCTAAACCATTGAAATATCCAATGAGTGAAATCCGCTATAAATATTATGGTAAAGTCATGGAAGGAATGATTCGTCATATCGCAAATATGGAAGACAGCCCTGAAAAAGTTCAGATTACACAAAACCTTGCAAACTTTATGAAAATGTCATACCTGACATGGAATAAAGATACAGTAGATGACTCAACTATTTTTAATCACCTGGGAGAAATTTCAAAAGGCAGTATTAAAGTGGATGATACTATCAAACTAAATCATACAGCAGAAATTCTCGCAATGAATAAAGAAAAAATGCTGCGCGAAAATGCAGCACGAAATAAAGGAAGATCAAACCTAAACAAAAATAAAAGACGTAAAAAGTAAAATATTCCAATGACTTCACCTTCAGATTTCAGATATTCTGCTGAACCAGAACCACACAAACTTCGCACTAAACAAATTCTTGCTTCCAACCCTGAAGTTCGAAACCTCATAGGCAAAAACCCATTGACAATTATTCCACTATTAGGAATTGTTTTTGGCATGGTGGCTATTTCATACTTTCTCAAAGACAGTCCGTGGTGGTTAATAATTGTCGTAGCGTATTGTATTGGCGCTTTTGCCAATCATGCTTTATTTGTCATGATCCATGAGTGTTCGCATAATCTTCTTTTTAAAGGTAAGACATTAAATTACCTTGCTTCCATTACAGCGAATCTGCCGCATGTATTACCAAGTGCTATTTCTTTTACAAGATATCACAGAATGCATCATGTACATCAGGGAAATCATGACCTCGATGCAGATCTTCCCGATTTTTGGGAAGCCAGACTTTTTGGCAATAATTTTTTCAGCAAAGCATTATGGCTGCTTTTATTTCCGATCTTTCAGGTGCGTAGAACATTCCGGTTGAAAAATATCAAACCGGTTGATGGTTGGATAATTACAAACTGGGTTCTTCAATTTGCTTTTGATGTTGCTATTTGGGTTTTTATCGGACCCAAAGCATTATTTTTTATGTTGATCAGTTTTTTCTTTTCTGTGGGGTTGCATCCTCTGGGTGCACGATGGATTCAAGAACATTATCTGGTACTTGACGAAAATCAAGAGACCTATAGCTATTACGGACCGCTAAATATTTTTGCTTTTAATGTCGGTTTTCATAATGAACATCACGATTTCCCTTCTGTGCCATGGAATAAGTTACCTGAATTGAAAAGTAAAGCCCCCGGATTTTATGATACATTAAAATCGCATCAATCATGGACTAGATTGTTTTTCCGTTTCCTTTTTGATAAAAATATTACCCTTCATTCACGAATACTTCGTGATGAAAAAGCAAAGGAAAAAACAATCAGAATCGATGATAAAGGAATTAAATATTATTAGTCTTTTTATTTTTTTCCAATAAATTTACCTGCTTGTGATAACTGTTTTTATGATTTCTTGTTTTCCGTCAGCGTAAACAATTTTTATAAAATACATCCCTTCAGCGATTGAATTGTTCGTAGTTGAGCTGGAAATTTCCTCCAGAGTTTTGTAATTTTTTATCCTGCCATTAATGTCTATTAATTGAAACTGAATTGGTTTACTTTCAACAACTTCTTCCATTTGTTTTTCCAGTTCTCTGAAGAGGTAGTGATCGTTAAGCATTGTATAAGGCGTCCATATAATGCCAACAAGGCTGTTACTATTTGTATTTGAAGAATTGTAATGATTATCGTTGTAAGGTCTGCAGCTGCACGATGAACATAAATAATCAATGTCATTAAATTTATTCAAAAACATTTTTTCTGCGGAATGCATATTTCCGGACGGAGTTACAGTTCCGTTCAAAAAATCACCCAGATAATTATTAGGTATTTGAGAAGAGTTGCAATAATTGAAAGAGCTGCTTTCGGCATTTAACTCAATAAATATTTTAGAATTTGGTTTTGAAAAGCGGTCTGATAAGAAATGAAGTGTCTTGCAAACCTGATCATAAGTTCCGGCTGCATTATTTGTAAATGAAGGGATAATTAAACGGTCGGCAAGTGGATCGGCTTCTGTAATCTGGTCAATGGCTGTCCATCCCTGCAAATTGTAAATTTCTGTTGGTAGAAATTCGGTATCAATAAATTTGATGAATCCATAGTTGCATTTTAATATTTGTAATACAGATAAAATTGTTTTGTAATTTGAAAACTCATTTTGCATGGCCGCAAGTGAGAATGTTTTATTCCAATAGCGGTATTCAAGATAAAATGCATCGAATGCTGTTCTACAAAACAGAGAATTTTTAGATGTTTCTGTATTATTTCCAAATAAAGCAGCCCGATAAAAAAATTTACAAAGTTCTGATTTTTTTAAATTTAATAAAAAAGGTCCTGCTTCGTTTACTGCTTGTTCAAAATTATTATAACTATTGACAGAGCCAAAAGGAAAACAGTTTGCTCCAAATTGTGGGGGAATAGTTATAGGCCCAGTCGCTTGAAAATACCCAGAGTCACTACCTGAAACGCCAATCTTTATACCCGGAAAAGTTATTCTCACTTTGTAAATAAAAGATTTAAGAACAGCTTCCATAGAGGGATTTCCAAAAATATTGGAATGCTCCAATCCGCTTAAAACAATATATTTGATATAGTTTTTTCGAATATATTCATTCAGTTGTAAAAACTTAAGGTTATTTCCATTCGAAATATCAATAAGAATTTTATCGGCACAGTCTACATTCATTCCACGTGTAAATGGATAATCTGGATTCACAGTAGGGCTTTGATTTTGATGAGAAAGAGTTTGTTGACCCAAGAGTTGTATAGTCAACAAAAGAAGAAATGTAATTACTATATAGAAATATTTTTTTTTCATTTGTTAATGGTTTAGTATGGTTTATTTTTTAACAAAAGTCCTAAGCCTTTATTTAAAATGCATCCACTAAATGGAGGTGATTTTATTAGCCATGTTATGTGAACAATTAACCGATTAACAAATTGGTGAATTGATTTTTTTCAAGTAATATTAACGCATGAATAACAGTTTTGAAGTAATAGGCGGACAAGAGCTTAAAGGCGAAATTGTACCCCAAGGAGCCAAAAATGAAGCACTGCAAATTATTTGTGCAACTTTATTGACACCGCATAAAGTAGTTGTCCGAAATATTCCTGATATTAGAGATGTAAATAAATTAATAGAATTACTTCAACACCTGGGTGTAAAAGTTGAACAAACAGGTGTTCTGAAAGGTGAATTTACTTTTCAGGCAGATGAAGTAAAATTGGATTATATAGATACTCCTGATTTTAAAAAGCAGGCTTCTGCTTTACGTGGATCTATAATGATTGTAGGGCCATTACTGGCCCGCTTCGGAAGAGCCCGAATACCTAGACCGGGAGGCGACAAAATCGGGAGAAGAAGACTTGATACTCATTTTATCGGTTTTCAAAATCTAGGTGCAAATTTCGATTTTAACGGGCAGGATAATTTTTATTCTGTAGAAGCGAAAAAATTAAAAGGATGTTATATGCTTCTCGATGAAGCATCAGTTACAGGAACAGCGAATATAGTAATGGCTGCTGTTCTTGCAGAAGGTGTAACAACAATATATAATGCAGCTTGCGAACCATATTTACAGCAGCTTTGTTCTATGCTTAACAGAATGGGCGCAAAAATATCCGGCATAAGCTCGAACTTACTGACGATTGAAGGAGTTAAATCATTGAAGGGAACAGAACATAAATTACTTCCTGATATGATTGAAATTGGTTCATTCATTGGACTGGCTGCAATGACAAAATCAGAGATAACAATTAAGGAAGTAGGGTATGATCATCTGGGCGTTATTCCTGAAGTGTTTAAAAGATTGGGAATACAAATGGAAAGGAGAGGAGAGGATCTTTTCATTCCTAAGCAAGAACATTATGAAATTGAATCTTTTATTGATGGTTCAATACTGACCGTTGCAGATGCAATATGGCCGGGGTTTACTCCGGATTTATTAAGTGTTGTATTGGTAACTGCAACACAAGCGAATGGAACAGTCCTTATTCACCAGAAAATGTTTGAGAGCCGGTTGTTCTTTGTCGATAAACTCATTGATATGGGCGCACAAATAATACTTTGTGATCCGCATAGAGCGACAGTTATCGGACTCAACAGAAAATTTCCATTACGTGCCATACAAATGACATCTCCGGATATTCGTGCCGGTGTAGCGCTGTTGATTGCTGCTTTATCTGCAAAAGGTAAAAGTATAATCCATAACATCGAACAAATTGACCGCGGCTACCAAAGAATCGATGAAAGATTGAATGCTATCGGAGCAAAGATTAACCGAATCGATTAATTATTTATTTTTTTTATTCGCCTTGTCCATCCATTTTACAGGATTGTTTATTATGTATTGTCTTACATTAAATAAATGATTTTCATTTCGAATAAGTGTATCATAAAAGCGCGGCTGCCATTGAAAATTGATCTTATTTAATGTTGCATATTTTTTAACTGCAGCCTTAAACCCCCTTATTATTGATCCTAGGTTTTGTGATTGAGGTCCAAATTTATTCGGTTGCCATTTTTCACGAATAAGTTTATTTATTGAAATAATTCCATGAACATGATTGGGCATTATTATAAATTCATTCGGAATTACGAACGGGAAATGGTTTGGAATTTCTTTCCAATATTCGAATGCAATTTGACCGATTGGTGTATAACGATTTTCGTATAATTTACTCGATTGACACGATTGATCCGATTGATCCAATTGAAGAGACGCAAAATTTTGCGTCTCTTCAATTGGATCAATCGGATTAATCGGAACAATGTCACCAAAATAACATTCCATGTTTTTTGTACATATTGTTACAAAATATTTTCCGTTTGAACCATAATCCCAATTTTTCAAACGCGATGATTCAATCCGGTATTTATTTTTAAATTTTGACACAAATATTTTTTTAATAAAAAAATATTTTCAAATATATTGTATCAGAAGGTAATTGTTGTTTAATGAGTGCTGGTTATTTTTATAAAAGATCATGAACAGTAAAGGGATTCAATCTTATTAGCGATAATAAATTGTAAAATAATTTTTGATGATTGCTTCTTTACCACTTCTCTGCTTACCTTTGCTTAAATCCATGAAACAATCCGATATACATAAAAATCTTCTGGAAAATTTTCCATTCGAACCTACGGCAGATCAGGGAGTTCTAATCAATCAAATGAGTGGATTTTTGATTGATAATTCGGAACGAAAAGTTTTTGTATTAAAAGGGTATGCAGGAACCGGGAAAACTTCTTTCATAAAGACTCTTGTAAAAACAATTCCTGCTTGTGGTTTTACATTTTCACTTCTTGCACCTACAGGCCGTGCAGCAAAAGTGATAACAGATTATACCTCTGTTTCTGCCAATACAATTCATCGGACAATCTATGAAATTACTCCATCAAAAGGAGGTGCCATAAAAGTAAAACTCTCAAACAATAAAGAAGAAAGAAAGGTGTTTATTGTTGACGAAGCTTCGATGATTTCATCGGGCGATGATAAGAGCTTGCTGAAAGGTAGAAATCTATTAAATGATCTGTTCAATTATGTTTTCGAAACCAAAGGCTGCAGCCTGATTTTTATCGGCGATACAGCTCAGCTTCCTCCCGTAGGTGAATTGAAAAGCATTGCATTGGATGAAAATTATCTAGAGTATAATTACAAAGCAAAAGTATTTGCAGTAGAGTTAAAAGAAGTTTTTCGGCAGGCCCAGGATTCCGGAATACTTATGAATGCAACATCATTGAGAATCCTTATCGGAAAATCAGCTAACGAACCTATTCTTAAATCAGTAGGATTTAATGATGTTGAACAGCTTTTCAATGACAGCCTTAAAGATAATTTAGAACAACAATATTCCGGAAAAAATTCAAGTGACACTCTTATTGTTTGTCGATCAAACAAGCAAGCTAACCGATATAATAATTTTATAAGAAGTTCTCTTCTTGGATTTGAAGATGTGATTAATTCAGGCGATAGGCTAATGGTCGTAAAAAATAATTATTACTGGCTAGAAAAGGATTCTCCTACTGGTTTTATTGCTAATGGCGATGTAATAAGAATTAAAAAAGTATTAGACATTGAAAAAAAATTTGGATTTAATTTTGCAACTGTTAAAATTGAATTTACCGATTATCCAGGTGAAGGAGAGGTGGAAGTAAAATTATTACTTGATACGATCAATTCTGAATCACCATCTCTAAATCAAGAAGATTTTAAAAAACTTTTTGACGAAGTTTACAACAGCTTCAACAAAAAAATTAAAGCAAGTACCAGACTTAGCAGCACTTATACGGATCCATACTTCAATGCACTTCAGGTAAAATTCAGTTATGCTGTTACTTGTCACAAAGCCCAGGGCGGACAATGGCCTACAGTTTTTGTGGATGCCGGTTATATGAATGAAGCCATGTATAATACGGAATACCTTCGTTGGCTTTATACTGCCGTAACAAGAGCTACCAGCCGATTACTTTTTGTTAATTTTGATGAGAAGTATTTTAAAAAATAATTCTCAAAGGTTTTCCCAACCTATACT
>JANLOW010000330.1:0-10114 GCA_031366785.1 Bacteroidota bacterium
TCTCACTTTCGAATCTGTAACCAATTATCAGGAAACGTTAAGAAAGTATTTTTGTTGCATTCCTTTGGTCTTCTTGCATCTTTTCTTTCAATTTATCCAAGCTTTCAAAATTCATATCCCCTCTAATTCTTTCTTTGAAAAAAACCTGCAGTTTTTTGCCATAAATATCACGATTGAAGTCAAAAATATTTACTTCTATGCTTTTGGTTTTTCCTTTTAAAGCAGGTCGATTGCCAATGTAAAGCATACCTTTAAACCATTCACCTTCCAGATTAATTTTAACGGCGTAAATACCGTCAGCGGGAATTAATTTATATGATTCCTGAACATGAATATTAGCCGTTGGGAATCCTAGTCCAGCTCCGATCTGCTCTCCTTTTATCACGACACCTTCCAAATGAAAATCATATTCTAAAAGACTGTTTGCGCTTTTAATATCTCCTTCCAACAAAGCGTTTCGAATTTTAGTTGAACTGACAGCAATATGATTAATCATTTGCTCCGGAATTTCTTCGAGCCTGAATTTATAAACAACAGACATTTCTTCGAGGTCCTTATAAGAGCCTTCCCTGTTGCGGCCAAAATGATGATCGTAACCAATAACGAGAGTTTTCGTACCTATTTTTTTTATCAATACATCACGAACAAATTCAGTGGCGCTAATCCTCGAAAAATCCTTGTTAAAAGGTTGAATGATGAGATGATCTATTCCAAAAGATCTTAAAAGCTCCTCTTTTTCGTTCAAATTTGTCAGCAATTTCAAATCATTATCCTCCGGTTGAAGTACCATACGAGGATGAGGAAAGAATGTTAAAAGTACCGTTTCACCTTTAGTTTCATTAGCCAGACTAACAAGTTTTCTAATGATTTTTTGATGTCCGGCATGAACACCATCAAAGGTGCCAATTGTTACTATGGCATTGGGTATGCCAGGGAATTCATCAATAGAAGAATAAACTTTCACGGCGACAAATATAACTGTTAGTTTAAAGTTTCGGAGAGGAATATTCCAATTGAAAAAAAACTAAATTTGTCACCCTTAATTTAATATAAAAATGAACTCGAAAATTAAAGTAGAAAAACCGGTAGTAGAGATTGATGGCGATGAAATGACTCGCATTATCTGGAAGTTTATTAAAGATATGTTGATTTTTCCTTATCTCGATCTTGACATTAAATACTATGATTTAGGCATAGAAAACCGTGATTTAACAAACGATCAAGTCACAATAGACTGTGCTGAAGCGATAAAAAAATATAATGTTGGCATCAAATGCGCAACAATAACACCGGACGAGGCACGGGTTAAAGAATTCAATCTTAAACAGATGTGGAAGTCGCCCAATGGAACTATTCGTAATATTCTTGATGGCACCGTTTTCCGCGAGCCTATTGTAATTAAAAATGTTCCCCGGTTAGTTCCAAACTGGACGGCGCCAATTTGTATAGGACGACATGCTTTTGGAGATCAATACAGAGCAACCGATACAGTTATAAAAGGTAAAGGAAAACTCACCATGACATTTACTCCTGAAAACGGCGAGCCTCAGGTTTTTGAAGTTTATAATTTCAAAGGTGATGGAGTTGCTCTATCTATGTATAATACTGACGAATCTATTCAAGGTTTTGCTCATGCTTGTTTTAATCAGGCTCTCATTAAGAAGTGGCCTCTATATCTATCCACAAAAAATACTATCCTCAAAAAATACGATGGACGTTTCAAGGATATTTTTCAGGAGATTTATGAAAAAGACTATAAGAGTCGTTTTGAAATAGCAAAAATTACCTATGAACACAGACTGATTGATGACATGGTTGCATCTGCCTTAAAATGGAATGGTAATTTTGTGTGGGCATGTAAAAACTACGATGGAGATGTTCAATCCGATACTGTTGCACAAGGATTCGGATCATTGGGACTTATGACTTCCGTTCTGATAACTCCGGATGGAAAAACAATAGAAGCAGAAGCCGCTCATGGTACAGTTACTCGTCATTATCGCGATCATCAAAATGGAAAACCAACATCAACCAATCCTATTGCCTCCATTTTTGCATGGACAAGAGGATTGGAATTCCGCGGTAAACTTGATAATAATCAAGAACTCATTCGCTTTTGCAATACACTGGAAAAAGCCTGCATTGAAACCGTTGAAAATGGAATTATGACAAAGGATTTGGCTGTAAATGTTCATGGCAATAACGTTTCTCATGGTAAACATTATGTTTATACAGAAGAATTTCTTTCTGCAATAGAAGCTACGTTAAAAAAGAATATTATGGTTACTGTATAAAAATTAGTGAATTTGCTGATTATTTATTTCGGGCGATAAAAGGTGTTGCTCAAACGGAAATAACATATACACTTTGATAACTAAAATTAGCGAATCAATGAATTAGCTAATTAACAAATTGATTTTCTTATTTTGCTACCATAATTTTCCTACATGCCGTTACTTGGTTCACTAATAAAACAAGGATTGAAATTAAGCACACGCGTGCGACTTCGTTTTAATTCACCTGCATATTATCAAAAACGTGAGCTTAAAAGACTTTTAAGTAAAGCAGAGTTTACATCGTTTGGAAAACACTACGGTTTTAGCGAAATTTTATTTTCCAAAACTCTCTTTAAAACATTTCTGGAAAAAGTACCGGTTTTTGACTACGATAAAATGTTTGATCAATGGTGGCATCGATGTCTGAATGAAGAAGAGGATGTCTGCTGGCCCGGACATATAAAATATTTTGCCCTTAGTTCGGGAACTGCAAGTTCTGCAAGTAAACATATACCGGTAACACGCGAAATGATAAAGGCTTTGAGAAAAGCGAGTATTCGCCAGATAACAACTCTTGGCAAATATGATTTACCGGCTTCTGTATTTGAAAAAGGAATATTATGGCTCGGTGGAAGCACAGACCTTAAAAAACAAGGCGGGTATTTTGAAGGAGATGTGAGCGGAATTTCAGCAAGGCAGGTTCCTATTTGGTTTCAGCATTTCTATAAACCGGGGAAAAAAATTTCACAGGAAAAAGACTGGAAAGTAAAACTTGATGAAATTACACGTCAGGCGGATAAATGGGACATAGGCATTATTACCGGCGTGCCAGCCTGGGTTCAGCTTTTATTAGAACAGATTATCTCGCATTATAAACTTTCAAACATCCATGAAATTTGGCCGAATCTTCATGTGTATGCCCATGGCGGAGTTTCTTTTGAACCTTATAAAAAAAGTTTTGAAAGATTTTTTTCAAAAAAGGTTCATTATATAGAAATGTATCCGGCCTCTGAAGGGTTTATTGCTTTTCAATCGGAACCAAATGCAGAATACATGAAACTGATTACTGACAATGGAATCTTTTTCGAATTTATTCCCTTCAATGAAAATAATTTCGATTCGTCAGGGGAGTTAAATCCTAATGCGCAATCGTTTTTCATCGATGAAGTTTCTGAAAATATTGATTATGCAATTATAATGAGTACGTGTGCCGGTGCCTGGAGATATTTAATTGGAGATGTTATTCGTTTTAAAAATGTGGCTAATGCAAATATTGTAATCAGCGGCCGGACAAAACATTTTCTAAGTCTTACAGGAGAACATTTATCCGTCGACAACATGAATAAAGCTGTCGAATTTGTTTCTCAAACATTGGATGTTGAAATACCCGAGTTCACAGTTAGCGGTATCCCATACGAAGGCACCTTTGCCCATGATTGGTATATTGGCACAAATAAAGAAGTAGACACCTCACTGGTAAAAAGATTAATTGATGAAAAACTTTCTGAAATTAACGACGACTATGAAGTTGAAAGGAAAGCTGCATTAAAAAATATATTTGTTCATTCACTTCCCGTAAATAAATTTTATGATTTCATGAATAGTAAAGGAAAAATGGGTGGACAGAATAAATTTCCACGTGTAATGAATTCGAAGCAATATGAAGAATGGAAATCATTTATAAGTAAATGAAACCTGTAGATTGGATCGAACCTTTTTTTGGTGGAATGACATTTGGCCTTTTGCTTGCAATAATGCTCGGCCCTGTTTTTTTTGCTTTATTACAAACCAGTCTTCATGAAGGATTCAAAGCAGGAATGTTTCTGGCCTTCGGTGTTTTTTTGAGTGATGCAGGATTAATAACAGTCTGCTACACATTTGCATCTTTCATACGGTTAATGGACTCTCATCATCAAATAATGAGTTGGATTGGCGGCATTCTATTTATTGGTTTTGGCATTTATAATTTCTTTCAAAAAATAAAAGTGAAGGAAATCGACGACAATAAAAAAACAATACATGCACATTTTGTTTTAAAAGGATTTCTCCTTAACTTATTAAATCCTGCCGTACTCTTCTTCTGGTTGGGAGTCGTTGGACTTGTAAGCGTAAAAGAAAATTACACACGAACAGATGATGCAATTTTTTTTGGTAGCACACTTTTAACTATTTTCTCAACGGATGTTTTAAAAAGCTATGTCGCAAATCGAATCAAAAATTTACTCAGGCCTAAAATCATGATCTGGATAAACCGAAGTATCGGTATAATCCTCATTGGCTTTGGAGTCAGAATGATATTGTCAGTGGTAAATGGATAATCAATGATTAACAATTGTTAATTACTTCAAATTACTGTGTGCAAAACAAAAATATTTTTTCTTACATTTACTTTACGACCAACTATGCGCATACACTATTTTTTATTTTCATTTTTTTTGATTTTTTCATCATGTAAAAAATCAGAGCTTGAACAGGTGCCATTTAATGAAGCTCCTACAGACACAACAATTTCTAATGTTACAATAGAAAATTACATAACCCGTACTTATATATTGACGTTGGGCAGAGAACCAGATTCTTCAGAATTTAATTCTGCAAAGTCATTGTTTACTTCAACAAATCTTGACAGTGCTTCACGTCAGATTTTTCTGGAAACAGTTTTTAGCAATCAGGATTATCGTCCGAATGTTTATGAAGAAAATCGAATTAACATTCTCAACAATGCAGACACTGCTGAGTTTTCTAATTGGATTTATATTTTTCAGTTATTTCTTCAGGACACAACATATCGGATTCAATGGCCATTCTTTCAATATGAAACGGATCGGTTAATATCTATGAGAAATGCATTTTCAGAATATTCGAATCACACTATAGAAATAAACGAATTACACCGGCGAATGTGTAACAATTATGTTTATGACCAGATAAACATGGGTGCTGCAAATTTTGTTATTTCGACTTTTCAGAATATGATAAACAGAAATCCAACAGGCTCTGAACAACAGTCCGGAATTTCAATGGTCAATGGCAATAATGCAAATCTATTTTTTCAATCCGGATCGTCTAAAAATGATTATTTGAATATTTTCACTCATAGTTCCGATTACCATGAAGGTCAGGTGATATTACTTTATCTGAAATATCTTAATCGTGTACCCGGCACTGTCGAAATGACTGACGGTACTTTAAAATATACAACAACAGGTGATTATACTGTGGTTCAAAGAGACATATTATCTTCAGATGAATTTATTGGCCTTAAATGAAAATAATATCAAAAATATTAATTGCAATTGTAGTTTTATCAACTATTAATTGTACTAAAGAAAAAAAATATCAGTACAATGTTAATACTGTTAACGTTGAACAAAATGGGGGAGAAAAAAATAACAGGAAATCAAATACTGAATTTATTTCAATTGCATATGCCGATCTTTTCAATACAAATATCTCCCAAACAAAACTTGTTAACCTAAGTATTGCTTATTCGTCTTTTGGTGATTTAAAAGTTATTGAAGAAAGAATTATTAAAAATTTTCTTAACGATTCGAACGTTTATATTCCACAGTATTCAACTGTAAATAATGATACCACTTTATTTATCATCAACAGTTATAAAAAATTCTACAATCGGGAACCAAATGAATTTGAAATACATTATTGGAAAGAACTAATCCGTTCTCATTCCGAAATTACACCTTCAACAATCTATTATGCATTGATGACTTCCGATGAATACAGATTTTATTAAATAAATATTTTGATGAAACGCAGAACCTTCCTTCAAAAAACAGCTATGGCAACCGTTGGTGCATTTGTTGCGCCATATATTCTGCCTTCCGGAAGATTATTTGCATCCACAGGTGCCCGAAAAGTGAATCACGTCGTATTTTGTCTCTATGCCGGCGGCGTACGTAATCTTGAATCTGTGCATATGAATGATGGGAATCTTATGCCGAATATACTTAGCGGCAATTTACCTGTATCATCAGATATTGCAGGTGCCATGGAAAGTCTTCCCTCCTCTCCATTGTCTCAACCTTTACAAACGTATGGAACACTCTTTAAAGAATTTCGTTATTACAATGGACCCACCGGACATTACAACGGACATACAGTTGCTCTCACCGGAAATTATGTGGATGTAGATTTAAATTTACGCGAACATCCGCGAAAACCAACCATCTTTGAATATTATCGAAAACATAATTCTCCGCAACAAAGCGCAATGAATTGTTGGTGGGTAGCGAATACATTAGGTCCTTATCCGGCACTTAATTATTCTCAAGCAGGAGATTATGGCCCGGCCTTTGGTGCTAATTTTATTTCTCCAACAAGTCTTATAAGCCCGGAAGTTTTTGATGTTTTAGGGAATCCACGGTTATTCTCAAGCACAGAAGAAGCGACTGTTAACAACATACATCAATTTGTAAATGGAATTTTCAATCATACTTATTCGGATGGATCTGCCGGTGTAATTAATTCATCCGGCGATGCCGTTATACTTCAACAATTTATTTCGGACCTGTATATTAAAGCACAGAATCCTTCTTTCCTTAATTCATGGGGAGCAGGTAATGCAATGAATAACGATATGTTCAATATCCTTTTCGCCAATGAAATTATAAAAACTTTCAAACCCGAACTACTTGTCGTTAATATGCAGGATGTTGATATCTGTCATTCAAAATTCACTGATTATGCTAACAATCTTCGTAAAGCAGATTATGCTGTTGCGCAATTGTGGAATACAATACAGCAAACTCCCGGTATGGCTAACGACACTGTTTTAATTGTTGCTCCGGAACATGGACGAAATTTTTATGCAAATACCTCCATCGATATTTATGGGCGTGGAGCCCTTGACCATACAGCACCGACGGATACCGATTTTACCGGTGATCCTAAACTGCAAATGGCGCGTGAAATATTTTGTTTAGTTGTTGGGCCACCCAATGTTGTTGTACAAGGGCAAGTGATAAATAATATCATGGGAGAAAGCACAGAGATTGTTCCTGCAATTGCAAATATATTAGGCTTCGATATGGGAATACCCAGTGGAAATATTAAAGACTGGACAACCTGTCAGCTAAAAGCAGCCTTCGTATGAGACTATTAATATTTCCAAAATTTATTGAAAGAAAAAAATCAAAATTAATTTATTCGATAATTATATTCTGTCTTGTTTTTTCATGCAAGAAAGAGGACGTCCCTAAAAACCCTTATGATTCCATTGACCGCACTGTTAAAAATACAGGAACTTCCGATCCAGATCCCAATTCTATTGTCGGACTTCACAAAAATATTTTTTTTCCAAAATGCGCCAATCCCGGTTGTCATGATGGAACATTCGAACCGGATTATAGAACTGTGCAATCTACTTTTTCTACACTTGTCTATCAACGTGTCAATAAAGTAACATTAGATTCTGTAAAACTTTACACAGAACGCGTTGTTCCTAATAGTACTTCCGATTCGTGGCTTATAGAAAGACTTACTACACAAACTTCAGAGTATATGCCGTCTAATGGAGTTCGGCTTAGTACTTTAGAAATAAACCATGTAAAAAACTGGATCAATGCCGGATGTCCGGATTATAATGGAAGTTTGCCGGTTAAACCAAATCTTCAACCAAACATTATCGGCTATGTTGCCCTAGATGCATCGAATAACAGAATTGATACAATCCGTTTGAATAATCAACAGGTGAATCCATTCATTGTTCAATCGAATTCGACAATAACAATTGCATTTGCAGCAACAGACACATTAGATGGAATTGATGGAACCGATCCATCTTTATTTACAATAAAAGAAATACGGTTTTCAACCGATAAAAATAATTTCATAGGTTCTAGTGTTTTTTCTGCTTCAGTTTATTTACAACAATATGAAGTCTGGCTCGTAACGGTTCCAATTACATTATGGGCTCCCGGAACGACAGTTTACTTTCGTATTTATGTTAACGACGGCGACCATCCCGGAGTAAACTCAGAATTTCCACGACTAGAATCTTATGAATACTATAAAACATTATATGCTTTTTATGTTCAATAAGAAAAAATTATTTTTTTTAAGTTTTATTTTTTTCATCGCAGGATGTAAAAAAGATGAAATAGTTTTTCCTATTGAGCCGAAAATTGAAGTAGTCAGTATCACACCTGCAAATGCACAGCAATATGTTGATCCAGTAACAATAACCATTCATTATGAAGATGGTGATGGCGATCTTGGAGAAAATAATGATCAGATAAAAAATTGCTTTGTAACAGATAATCGAATTGGAATTACTTATGAATACAGAATTAAACAACTGGCTCCTTCGGGTGTTTCTATTCCAATTGATGGAAATCTTAATATAAATATTGGTGGGCAGACGCTAACAGATAGTTCATCACAACAGAGTTTTACATACACACTTTACATCGTTGACCGGGCCGGACATAAAAGTAATTCGGTTACAACGGGAGTATTGGTAATTCGGAGATAGTGCGTTTTTCATTAATTTAAAATCAATCCCATTAGCTAATACATATGCAACAAACTAATAATTGCTGCATTTAACTTGGTGTTATAATTTTAATTTTGTAGTTGTCTTATCATTACAAACAACATTTTTGAGATTTCTTCAGCTATATCTTTTAGTTTGGATAATATTTCATTATCTACTATTCACAATTTTATCGTGTCAAGCGCTGCAACCGATTCAAAGGTAAAGCCGCGGGAAATAACAAAAATGTTTTTTCGGTCTGCTTTACTGAATCTACTACAGCCTTCTGCAATATTTAATACAATGCTTAACGATGCTCTGCGCAGTTGGTCTTTTAATATTCGGTCTAATGATTATATTGACAATACGTCCTCGTTTATTATTAGATTAAATTCCTTTGCTTTTTGGTAGACAATAAGTTTTTCAAAGTCCATAGTAATTTTAGGTCGAAGTTCTGAAATTTAGTTTTTCGGATTAACCGTGGAAATGGAGGTTATTTTATTAGAAAAATGAATGAATGAAAGGTTGAAATAAATGAAAAAAGTAAGAGTGTAAGACTAAGTCTGAGTTTGAGTAAGATAGCGAGTGAACAGACAAATACTGTTCACCCGTTCTGTTCACTCACACTGTGTCAGTGCACACTACAGGGCTCGAACCTGTGACCCCTACCTTGTCGAGGTAATGCTCTAAACCAACTGAGCTAAGTATGCAAAAATGTTCAACCTTGTATGATTAGGGGCGCAAATTTATATTTATTAAATCAAAGTACAAAGTCTATTGAATATATTGACGGCTAAAAAATAATTTATCCTAAAGATGAATAATAATATTTGTAATCTATTCTGAAAAGGGAATTAAAAATTTAAATGGTATTTGATTATTGTCATAGTACTTTGTACTTTGTACTCAAATTATTTGCTTGAAATCTACCGAAAATATCTTTATTACGCGTACCAGCGATACGCCGCTATTTTTTGTATCTCCATCTTTAGAGAAGAAAACGGCAGGTAATTGCGATCTTTTTATGCTTGTTGAAAAACCTGCCATTCAATTAGCGCTAAAAGAAAGAAGATCCGGGAATATATTAGGCTTTGAAGTAATACCAACTGCTGATAAAAAACTAAGCGACTGGAAAGAGTTATTAGAAAACACATCTGCTCATAGCAAACTTTTAAGGAACTTTGAATTCTTAAAAGTTACAATAGGTATTATGTCTTCTGAATTTACATTGGTACCGGAAGCCTTGTATAAAGAGGGAGATGAAAATATTTATTTTAAGAAAAACTATTCATCCGTCTTAAATACAAACGTTAAAGCTCAACATATTTCCCCTTTTCATCTTTAC
>JANLOW010000332.1:0-3005 GCA_031366785.1 Bacteroidota bacterium
ACATGTAGCCAAAATGGCCGGCATTCCTGCCAAGGTTATTCTTCGTGCACAGGAAATGTTACACCAATTGGAAACAAGCAGAAGCGCCCCTGGAAAATTAAAAGATGGCAAAAATGAAAAAATGCAATTGAGTTTTTTTCAATTGGATGATCCTGTTCTTGCACAGATAAAAGAAGAAATTTTAAAAACAGATATCGATAATCTGACACCGGTACAAGCTTTGAATAAACTTTTGGAAATAAAAAAAATATTAGGGTAATACCTTTGCCATTATTTTTTAATCCATTTAAAAATCCGGATATTATTATTGGTATTTACTGACACAAAATAAAGTCCTCTCGAAAGGTTTTCAAAGTTGTTTAATGAAAAAAAAGTTGATTGAATAGGAACATTTATAAAAGCCAATTCTTTCCCGAGTAAATCGTTTATTTGAATAAAGCATTTTGATTTTGAAGGCAAGGGAAAATAAACTACAGGTGAATTTGATTGATTCGGGAAAAAGAGGATATTGTTTTCATTGGTGAGATTGGAAATACCGGTTGTATTTCTAAGGATTCCATTGCCGGCAATACTCTGAGCAAATATTCCGGAACCGTTGCGATCATCCTGCCAAACAAAAACCAGGTTCGAGTCGATGAATTCTCCGGATTGAACATAATCTTTATTGCTATTTGTTGCATTTATCGAAACACTTGTATTGGCCCAAAGCGGTATTCCATCATTATCAATTTTAACAGCCTTGATATGTTGTTGACCGGAAGACCCATATGTTGAGGAAATAATAATTCCATCATTCACATAATTAAATGAATTTGGGTTGTAAAACACCGGATCGATTGGAGAAATAATCAAAGCATTATCGTTGAATAAAATATTTCCCAAGGCATCAAATTTTTGTACACTAATTCCGGAATTTGAAAAACTTCCATCGAGTAATTGCATGAGTACCCAGTATTCACTAGTGAAAGAAACATAAATACCGGAAACTACCCGTTTATTTGTTGTTGTTGAATTAGCAGCTTCTATACCGGTAGAGCTCCATAGGTTTCCATTGTAATCTACGTTTTGAACATAGACATCAGACAGTGTAGAATTGACAGGGTTGTATGAATTGTAAGTAATATAAAATCCGCCGTTGTCATCGGGAATAGGATTGGAAAATGAGAAAGATGATAATTTTTTTGAAGATACTTTTATCGGTGATGGCCAAAAATTATTTCCTGAAGCATGCACACGTTGAGTATATAAAGTCGAAGTAACATTAGGTAAGGAACCATTTTCTTCTATGAATACAATTTGTATTTCATCAGAGCCGGAAGGAAAGAGCTTAGGATAAGAAAAATTTAGAATTGAATTAGAGTCTTTTATTCTGTAGATATTGTTCCATTGTAAAATACCTGAAGGAGAAAGGCGCTGTGCAGCTATCCATTTGGATGAAGCTGAATCAGCTATCCATGCAATGGCAATGTCGTTTTGAGCAGTAATGCCGATGGAGGGATTATAACCATTTTGTGATGATGAATCGAAAAGTGAAATTCCATCGGCACCCCAAAGGAAATTTCCGTTTAAATCTATTTTATTGACAATGATGTGGAGGCTGTCGTTTCGTTTATTCTGAAAAGCGATGATGACATTTCCATCATTATCGGATTTGAGATCATAAGGGAGAATAACAGAATCCTGAGGATAATTGCTTACGATAATGCCATCGGGTTGCCAGAGTTTGTTACCGTTTGGATTAAGCAATTGCATGTGCAATTCGAAATTGAAGTTATTAATTTCGAACCAAGAGATATAAGAATTTCCATTGAGACTTTGTGCAATTTTTGGAAATGAAGCATTGGCAGCATCTCGAATTGGAGTATTTAAGGTAGAGTCTTCGGTCCATTGTGCAAGGACACAGGTAGTTATAAAAAATAAAACACATGCTATAAAAAGAGAGTGTTTCATATGCTTAATTATCAGTTTCTTTTGTGAAATGTAACAAACTTGGGCGAGTTGGCAATGAAGGTTAAAATAAGACTTAAAATTTGCAAAAAAAGGAAATTTCTTTACCTTTGTCGACTTCAAAAAAATCGTAAGCAGGTTAAGAATACTTACTAGTATAGCGGACAGGGGAGACGGACAAGTTTTGGTAGAGCACGATCCGGTTGCTAGCGGATACATGGAGGCGGAAAGAAGTAAATGAAATTAATAAAAGCGAAAGTAGCTCATCCGCCAGTGGGCGGACAAGTTTTGGAAGAGTACGATTTGTTTGTTAGCAGATCAGGTGTGACAGTGATAATATAAGTTAAAATAAAAGCGAAAGTAGCTCATTTGGTAGAGCACGACCTTGCCAAGGTCGGGGTGGCCGGTTCGAGCCCGGTCTTTCGCTCGAAGAAGCTCTCTCAATTGAGAGAGCTTCTTTTGTTTACAGACATTCTGTTTTTATTCGTTAATTTGAAGAATCAATTATGAAAGAATAAGTGTCAGAAACAGAAACAGAGTGAGTGAACAGAAGTGCTAGCCACTTTTCACTCACTCTGTTCACTGACACTGCTTTTGCCCGGGTGGTGGAACTGGTAGACACGCAGGACTTAAAATCCTGTGGTTATTGCGACCGTGCGGGTTCGATTCCCGCCCCGGGTACATTTCTAAAACCCTTGATAGCAGTAGCTTTCGGGGGTTTTTTAGTTTCTGGATAATGACTTGGAAAGTCAGTTGGAAAGGAGCAGAGCGCTGTTGCAGAGCGCTGTTTGATATCTTTACACCCTCCATTTCAGTTGATTGATTTGAATTCATTTTTCTATTGATTTTTGAATGTTTGATGAGTTATTCCTAATTGCATTAAGTTCATCCGATCTGTTATTGTTTTTTTCTGGAAACACTTTAAAGTTTCGCATTGCTATAGCTATTTGTGCTTTATCTAAATAGTGTTTTTCAATTACAGCATCATCGCTGTGACCTGTTACTGCTTTGGTATCTCCCACCATGTGTAATTTGAGATTTGTGATATACGTTTTCCG
>JANLOW010000361.1:0-3001 GCA_031366785.1 Bacteroidota bacterium
ACTAATTTCTATTTATAAAAGCAACAACAATGAAAACTTTTCCAACATCACAGTAATCCCATAATCACAGTGGTTCAGACACTATTGAATTACAATCTTCCCACCCTGACACCCCTTCTCTCCATCCATTCTAACAAAATACATGCCTGATGCAAGACCGGTACTACTAACAGTATTGTAATTAACCCCTTCATTCACCGAAATACTTTTTTCAAAAACTTTTTTACCGTTAACATCATACAAAAAAAGTTGTGCGCTTTGATTATGTTTGGAAAAGTATCTCAGGTTTAATTGATTGTTGCTTTGAAAAATATTTAATTCCATGAAAGAGTTTTCTAATTCCGGAACGGATAATCCTAAGGGTGCAAGTTTTACTATCCAGTAATCTTTGCTGCCATGATTTGATGTAACGTCACCATCTGCTGAAACTGTAGATCCTGCCAAAAGCAATCCTCCATCGGGAGTTTCCTGAATGGAATTTGCTCTATCATCTTCTGTTCCCCCCAGCGATTTTCCCCACTGAAAATTTCCGGAACTGTCAACTTTACAAACCCAGTAATCAATCCTTCCATGTGTACCGGTGACCATACCATCATCAAAGTTTGATGTACCGATCATTGCAATTCCTCCGTCGGAAGTTGAGCATGCTGAAAATGCAGCTTCATTGTATATTCCTCCAAAACATTTTTGCCATTCTATGTTACCAACACTATCCGCTTTGACTATCCAAAAGTCAATACTCCCATGATTGTCTGTTACATCACCATCTGTTGAACTTGCAGAGGAGATTAAAAAAAATCCTCCATCATCGGATAAAACAACTTCGCATCCATTTTCAAAACTTGTTCCTCCATAACATTTTTGCCATTGAAGTTGTCCTACCGAATTTAATTTAACCACCCAGGCATCCACACCAAGAGGGGCACCGTGTAAACCTGAAACATCGCCATCAACAGAACCGGTACTACCTCCTATTAAATAACCACCATCCTTTGTTTGTACACAGGAGCGTCCCAAATCAAAATCAGAACCTCCAAGTGATTTCGTCCATTGTTTAACCCCATTCTTAGATAGTTTAACTACCCACATATCATCACCCCCATGATATCCAATGACATCACCATCAAGCCAACTTACATAACCTGTAACCAGATAGCCACTATCTGCTGTTTGAATAATATCTGCTGCTTCATCATCCTCGGTACTTCCAAGACATTTCTGCCATTGAATTATTCCTGTAACGTCAATTTTTACAACCCAATAATCAGGGCTGATAAAATCGTGCAAGCCAGTTACATCGCCATCTTCAGAATTAGTGGAACCAGCGACAATATAACCACCCTCAAAAGTTTGTTCAATCGAAAAGCCAATGTCATCATAGGACCCTCCGTAACATTTATTCCAAATTAAATTTCCTAAACTGTCCAATTTTAATACCCAAACATCATCAACTCCAATATGATTAAATATATTCCCATCTTCTGAAAATGTCTGACCAACTACAATATAACCACCTTCTTTTATATTACAACTGGAATAAGCAACATCGTCTCTTGAACCTCCATAGGATTTTTGCCATTGAATAGTTGGGACTTGAGCTATAATAATATTAAAAAAACAGTTGTACACAATATTTATTAATAAAGTCCTAGATTGTTTCATTGTTTAATGAACTTAATCGATTTAATTTTTTCACTATGAATTATATAAATTCCAGAGGAAAGATTTCTAATATCAATTTGAAAAAAAGTGTTTTTTACCTTTTTCTCCAAAAGGATTTCTCCCATAATATTACAAATTTTAATTGTAGATTCCAATTCTGCTGCTTCAATTGTTAAAAAATCAGAAGATGGGTTTGGATAAATGCTTAATTCATTAATCTCGGGTTTTTTAGAATTTGGATTTGCAATTCTTTCTGCTAAAAGACACGTTGGAGGCCAATTTGGGAGAAGTAATTGGCCGCAATGACCCGAGTCTGCAAATATTTTAGTCACTTTATGCGGATCAACAAGATCGTAATATTCTTCTATGGGTAAAACAGCAGCCTGGTAATCTAGTCCAACCGGATGAGCGGCATCGTATGTGATATTATGAAAACTAATATTGTATCGTTGATTTACACAATTAGCTGGAGCATCAACAAGGAATCTTACATTGTCGAAAAAAGAAAATGCATTTGTAAATCTTGAATAATCAAAAACAGATAATCCAATGTAACATCCACATCCATTGAGCCCGTGGTTAATAAAAGTATCAGTAGTTAATCGATTATAATCCCACGTTGAATAGTTTGGGTGGCTACCAAAACCAAGATTAATCATTTCATAACTAAAGTACGTATTAAATGTACAATTGGTAAAATAATTTCTTGCAGTGTTTGGAAGTTCTACTAACGGACGATGAGTTGTAATTGGACATCCATTTGGAGTGGTTGTACCTTGAATTAATTCGTGACTAAGGACAAAAGCGAAGGTATCGCGGGGTAAAATATAAGGATCTGAATATCGTTCTCCAAAAAAGCAATTTACGAACCTTGTATTGTCTTGGTTTAATGGTTCCTGGTTATTATTAACTCGATGAATATCTGCTCCGGAAAGAAAAGAGGTGTACGTATTTACTAACCATCCATAAAAACCACATCTATTAAAATTAAAATTTCTTGAATGGGGCCACGCAGTTACACCACCGTCTGATGCAACAAATGTATCTAACAAAAATTTTAAATCTCTACTCCAGTAATCTTGGTTACGTCGTGTTGTATTATCCGCAATTAATCCACAAAAACCATTGTATTTAAATAAACAATTTTTAAAATAACCATTGTTGTTTGGTACATTGCTAAGTTCGTATTCAATGTCTACTCCGGAATAGGATTTACTTCTGATTCTGCTTTGTCCGGCATAGCTAAATTCACAATTGGTGGCAGTCAGTCCGATGCCACCTGCCCATACCATATTGGTACGGCCATTGTAAAGGAACTTTGAATTATTAATTTTCATGT
>JANLOW010000364.1:0-1601 GCA_031366785.1 Bacteroidota bacterium
GCTCTTCCCGGAGATCCGCCCAGGCATCCGGCATACCAGCTGTTTCCATTATTCAGATTTGCTGTGTTCGAACTTAATTCACAAGTATATCCTTGACCATCCGCCCCGATAGGCCATGGAGTAACGTCCTGATAATAGAAAGAAAGGTATAGCAAATTATTTGCATCATATATCCTTATTTGATCTCCGCTATTGCTAAGCTGAAAAGGTAATGATCCTATTACATTATTTACATTCGGATAGATCCGGTGAAATGCAGCCAAATCATTCGCAACTACCAGGTAAGAGTTGGGAGAAATTATTGTTCCTGTTGGAAATGTAAATGCATTATTATCGTCTTGATCATTAATTTTCCACCCACTGATATTTAAAGAAGTATTTCCATAGTTATGTAATTCAATCCAATCTTTGGCGTTGGATGAAGAATCAGAATTATAATTAAATTCACTAACCGTTAATAATGCCGGCTGAGAAGATCCGGAGAAATAAGCAGTAATCGATTCTGTTGAATTGGAGAAATTGTATTTTGTTATCTGATTTCTATCATTAGAAATAGCATGGTTGGAATTCCAGTGGTCAAAAGTATAGCCCGGGTTAGGAATTGCTGTAATCGTAACCGGATTACCATCAAAATAAACTCCCGTCCATGGTAATGAGCCCGGAACAATCGTTGAAACCTGAATACGGCCGGCTCCTGAAGGACTCACATTAAAAGTAAGTGTAACCTGCTTGCGTAAATTAAACTGGCTTTGAATATAATCACGCGCATACCCCGGACGATTATTAATAAAACTCGCCATAGAATTAATATTACTCTGCCAATTACTCTTTGTACTTCCCCATTTTGCAAAATGCTTCGTCATATCAAATGACATTGAATCCTGAAATTGATGCATAATACCAAGCATCGATGTTGGTTTAAAAATCGTATTAATCAGGTCAGCGTAACGATTTATGAATTCGCTTTTGAATTGCGAATTGTTAAGCATTGCTTTAAAAATTTTTGAAGAATTGCAAGCGGAGTTAGGATTAATGGCAATTGAAAGTCTATTATCTGAAGCACTTCCGGTACCAGCACAACCGAAATCAAGATCATATAATAAATAACGAAGCTTTCCTCCGGGTTCTTTAGGTCTCCAAAGTTTTATATTGTTTGTCCAGTCGCCCATCCAATCGCCATTATTGTAATACGTTTCTGCTATGAAATAATCTTTGTAATTATCCAGATCCCAATAAGAACTCATGTCATTGTAATACTGCGAAGAAGAGGGATTCTGTGTAGTAGCGTAATTAAAGGAATCCCAGAAAAAATTATTTGTTCCATTCTTTACTTGTATGCTGTTTCCCGACTCTATCATGTAGTCGATTTCACTTTTATTGTAATTAAAATTGTTTTGTATCCAATGATGATCGTGGTTTTCGTGGATTGTAAAAACGCCCCAATATGCACCGTTTAAATACATAACTGCCGGTTCTGTTCCTATATATCCTGTATGTGATGTCTTCATTACACGTTCCATGAATGCATCACGAAAATGCACGACGTTCCAATCCGTTCCAGCATTTCTTAAAACAATATTGTTGACTTTGTTGATTGATGG
>JANLOW010000376.1:0-8317 GCA_031366785.1 Bacteroidota bacterium
TGTTTTGAAAATCTGGATGCACCGGTGCAGGTAATTGGTTCTGAAAATTTACCAGCTATTCCCTTAAATTCTGTTTTAGAAGAACGGATGATACCGAATGCAGAGAAGGTAAAGAAAGCTATGGAGAAAGTATTGGGATATTAGCTAATAAAAAACTCAATATAAATCTATCTGCTATTTAATACGTTTCCGAAGAAGCTTCATAACAATAGGAAACGGTATAAACCATAAAGATGCCAGGGGTTTTGATTCCGGATCGCTTATTAACTGGTAGGTAATTGTTATTAGGGCAAACGTAGTAATAAGCATGATTATACCCAGTCTGTTTTTCCTGAATCGTAAAATGTCTTCTTGTATGGATGTCTTTATTCGTAATTGCGGTCGCTTGTAAAGGATGTAATGTTGTAAAACCAGTTGTGCGCTTTTACTTGCAAAAATTACCGAGCAATATATCGCAAATGGTAATACAAAACCATTGTGTAATTTTACCGCCAATGCAGCGCTGAAAGGAAAAAATCCGATAAAAAATAACATAATAAGATTTCGAATAACTAAACCCCTATCATAATCTTTCAACAAACTGAATAAACGAAGATGTTGATACCAGGTTTGCCCGATAAAGAAAAAACTTATGGTATATGAAATGATCGGCGGTATTAATTTTACTAATTCGTGGGTGATGATATCTGAAGAAGAATTTCTTGCTAACTCCGGAACACGAATCTCAATAGCCATTAATGTAATCACAATGGCGAATACAGCATCGCTGAATACTATCATTCGTTCCAGTTGAAACTCCTTACGGATTTCATCTTTCATATATTCTTTTTCATTTTCCATGATGATTCTTAATGATAGACAAACGTATATATTTTTCTTGAAATTGATTGAAAATTCAATTGATGTTTTTTACAATTTAGTCGGAAATATGTAATTGAAATGTTCCTTATTTTTACAAATGATGCATATACCTTTTCAAAAATATCAATGTAAAATAAAGTCTTATATCTCTTTATAACCACTTTTTTAGACGATTCATCAGGTTTTAAGCTCCTTTCACCAACCTTTTTTTAAACACTTATATATCTGGCACTAGATTGTCCTCAATATATAAAGCCAATTGCAGAACCATAAAAGTTCAATCACTTAATTGATCCTTCTAAATAAAACTCTTAACTCTATCCATGAAAAATTACATTTTACATCTCTTCCTTTTTACAGCATTATTCCTTTCAAATTATCTGGATATAAATGCTCAAAATGTTCTTTGGGCTAAAAAAGGAAGCTCTGAAGGTTTTGAAAATGGAAACGGAATTACATGTGATGATTCCGGAAATGTATATGTAACAGGTCAAACTGAATTTTCTGCAAATTACGATTCCCATATTCTAAATAGTTGGGGTAGTCATGATATACTCGTTGCTAAGTATTCAACTGATGGAAGTATTAGTTGGATACACAATGCAGGAGGAAGAGGTGGCGATGTTGGTCATGGTATTGGGGTTGATTCATTACATAATACTTTTATTATTGGTGAAATTGAAGATACTGTTGATTTTGGATCTGGTATTTCAGCCAAATCAAATGGTGCAAATGATATTTTTATTGCGAAGTATAATACTGTCGGGAATATTTCATGGGCAAAAGGGTTCGGTAGTTCAGGGAATGATAAAGGTGAAGCAATAGTAGTTACACCTTCAGGTGATTGTTACATGACTGGATATTTTTCTTCCGGCACCAATTTCGATGGAACAACACTAAATTCAACAGGTGGATATGATATTTTTATAATTAAAACAAATTCATCAGGTCAGGTCCAATGGGCTAAAAAAGCCGGAGGTGAAGGAAACGATCGAGGTAATGGTATTGCAATAGATCCTTTAGGAAATATATATGTAACCGGAACTTTTTACCAATCTGCAACTTTTAATAATACAACAATTTCTTGCCCGACTAAAACCGGTACTTTCCTTGCGAAATATAATTCAACAGGTCAATTTCAATGGGCAACTGCTGCGGGATCATGCTGTGATACAACAAAATCAAATTCAATTTCCCTTGATGAAAACGGAAATGTTTATTTAACCGGATATTTTAAAAACGAAACAAAATTTGGTTCTTATAATTTTACTGCTAACGGAACTTCAGATATTTTTCTGGTGAAATACGATCCATCTGGAAATGTAGTTTGGGCAAAACAAGCTGGCGGAAATGATGACGATGGCGCCGACGGTATTTGTGTCGATAATTTAAATCATCTTATTTATATCACAGGCCAGGTTCACTCAAATGGTTACTTCGATTCATTATATTATCAGATAAAAGGATTTATGGATGTATTTGTTGCTGCCTATAATTTGGATGGGGAAGCCGTATGGTTAAAAACATACGGAGGTCACTACAGAGATGCGGGTGCAGCTGTTACGGTAGATAAAAACGGATATATTTATTCGACCGGATTATTCAATGACATTGCGGAATTTGGATCAATCACTTTAACCGGCTATCCGAATCAACCCTGGGCTGATTTTTATGTTGATAAAATATTACCGCCGCTTGCAAATTCGCCAGTCATTCAAGCAACAGAAATATCAATTGCATCAGGACATTGCTCGGATTTGAATTTAACCTTAAATCCAGGCAACGGGAATAAAAGAATTATAATAGCAAGAGAAAATGCAGAAGTAAACTCATTTCCTTTAAATGGAAATTCTTATTTTGCTGATTCCGTTTTTGGGAATGGCTCCCATTTAGGTAATGGTAATTATATAATTTATAATGGTGCCGGTAATAACGTGACTTTAACAAATCTGACACCGGGTAAGACATATTATTTTTCGGTATTCGAATACAATGGTATTGGGATTACGAGTAATTTCCTTACAAGCAATTCTGCAATTGGTAATGCTACTTCTGCTATATTTCCAATTAATATTACGAGCCTTCAAAATTCAATATGCATTGGAGATTCTCTTGTATTAATTACAAGTGGCGCAAATTCCTATTCCTGGTCACCGTCAATGAACCTCAATATTCAATCGGATTCTTCCGTCAATGTGAGTCCTTACTTAACAACTACTTACACTGTAACTGGGAAAAATTCAGATGGATGTTATGCTGAATCTAAAATAACTATAATAGTAAACCCATTACCAATCGTAAGTTTTTCGACACAGAATTCAATATGTCTAAACAACCTTCCGCTTTCGTTAACAGGCGGATTACCGTTAGGGGGAATATATTCAGGCAACGGTGTAAACGGAGGCCAATTTTTTCCTTCTGCAACAGGAAGCGGGACGTTTCCTTTAACATATACATTTACAAATGAAAATGGCTGTACAAATAATTCACAAACATCCATCCGCGTGCATTCGACACCGGGTGTTATTTTAGGTTCAATGCCCACCTTATGCGCCAATGAATCACCAATTACTTTAAGCAATGGTATTCCGGCAGGTGGAATTTATACTGGAACAGGAGTTAATGCAGGAATGTTCTATCCTTCCGTTGGACAAGGTGCATATCAATTAACATACTCTTATACGAATAACAACGGTTGTACGGGAATATCTTCAGTTTTTGTTGTTGTGAAAGAAACACCAACAATAAATCTTGGCAACGATTTAATTTCTTGTGCAGAAAATTCAGTTATACTAAATGCAGGAAATAGTTACACTCTATATAACTGGTCGACAGGAGAAACGACACCATCGATTTCTACGGATAGCAGTGAAACGGGAATAGGATTAAAGAAAATTTCTGTAGTCGTAAAAAACAGTTTTGGATGTTCGAATAGCGACACAATTCAAATAATTTTTGACTTATGTGCTGGTATTAATACTGCATACCAAGATTTTAATAATACTACTTTATTTCCAAATCCATTTAACAGAAAAATTAATTTAACAACCAATATAACATCTACAATTTGTGTTTTTGATATTTATGGAAAATTAGTCCAAAAAATAAGTGATGTTTCGGGAACAATATCAATGGGAGAATCCCTTCATTCAGGCATATATTTTGTGCAAGTAACATCAACTACAAATAAAAAAATATTTTCAGTAGTTAAAACTGAATATTAAATTTATCCAGAATTAATTTTCGATAAAAATATTTTCTACTTGCAATATTTGGCAATGAGGTCATCTGCACTTTTATATCCCATAGAAGAAGCTTTTTCCCAATCGATACAAGCTTTTTCAAGTTGATTTACATAAAAGTAACATACTCCTCTGTTAAAATATGGTTCAGCTAGAAACGGATTAATTTCAATGGTTTTATTGTAATCTTCCAATGCTTTCGCATACTTTTTTAAATAAGAATAACAAGTAGCCCTTCGCTGGTAAAGATAAATCGTTGGTTTAATTGAAATAGCTTTACCGTAATACAGTATAGCTTCGTCCATTCTTCCGGTTTCGGAATATAAAAAAGCGAGATTATTTAAGTTGTCTCTGTAATCTGACTTCAATTTCTCTGTCTTCAGATAATCTTTTAGTGCGTCCTCATACATTTTTTTTGCAAAATAAATATTGCCTCTGCAAAAATAAGCTTCAGTAATTGAAGAATCTAAACTAATTGCTTTAGAAAATGAATTTAAAGCATTTGATGTATCGCCTGAAGTACTTTGAACTTTTCCTAAAGCATTATATCCAAATGCAGACTTTGGATTTTTCTGAACTATATCAGTAAAAAGCATAATACTGCTTTGCCATTTTTTAATGTATTGAATACTTAAAAAAGAAAATATTAATAATATGACAACACCGATTACTTTAAAATATTTTTTGATTAATGAAAGTAAAGGATTTTTAATATTACCATTTTGAATAAATATAAATCCTATAATACATATTAGACCGAAGTATGGAATATAAGAATACCTTTCGGAAACTATAACATAACCGAAAGGTATTATTTGTACGACAAGAAAAATAGTAAATAGATAAAACAAGAAACTAAAAATTAAATACTTTCTAACTTTTTTGCTTTTCCAGATTATTAAACAAATAAGTAAAATGATTAATGGACATAAATAATAATAAAAAGGAAGAATTTTTGGAGCATAATGCAAAACGCATAAATTAACAGGAACAATTAATTTGAAGATATAGTAAACTATAGCATAACTAACAACAAATACCCTTTCAAATAGAGAATAAGGAACCATTGTTGAATCGTTTATGGCCCCTGCAGCGTTTTGAGAAAGAATTGAAATGATTCCGAAAATAAATGCTAAAATGAAAAAAGGAATTTTTTCAATTTTCGTTTTAATATTTTGTTCACGCTTAAAATAAAAATCAAAAAGTAATAAAATTAGTGGAAAAGAAACGGCTGCAGATTTACTTAATAGTGAAAACAAAAAGAGGAAAAAAACAAAAAATAAATTTTTGATTTTTTTCTCTTCCAAATATTTAATGTAAACAATCAATCCTCCAAAATAAAATAATGAATAAAGAACATCCTTTTGTTCGGAAATCCATACCACAGATTCAACATGCATGGGATGAATTGCAAATATTAAAGAACCAAAAACCGCAAACCATTTATGACTGATTAACTTATCAATTAATACATAAACAAAAAAAGAATTAATAATATGAATGCTAAGACTTATTATGTGGTAAAATGAAGCATCGTTGCCAAATATTTTAAATTCAATCGCATAAAGAAGAGTAGTTAAAGGATGGTAATTTGCATTATAAAAAGTTGAAAAAATATTTTTGATATTGTCCCAGGATAATGATTTAATAAAAGGATTATCGCTGATATAAGCCTGGTCATCTAAAGCAATAAAAATTTTGGTAATGCTCCCTGAAAATACAACAATTGCAATAATCAGAATTGAAATAAATGTCAGGCTACTGAAAGTAACATTTCCCGAAATATTATTTGTTTTTTTTCCTATGCTGGTTTTCTGATTAGATTGTTTTATTATTTTTTTTGCCATTGTTCAATTTTACCGTATTGGAAAATATATTATAATAGTCTTAAAATCTGATATATGTTTTTTTCAATTAATGTTAAAATAGAAGTTGTAAAGATGGTCAAAATATACAAAACCAGGCTTGTCAAAAAAATTACTATCGCTAATTAAAATTTCATAATTTTGATAATACTTATAACAAAAAAAATCATTACTAATTAATTATGAATCTAGTCTGTAAATTAGATTAAACTTAAATAAATATAAAATGGCTTACAACGAAAAATTGTCAGATAAAATTCGCGAGGCAATTTACGATATTCCGGGTGTTGAAGAAAAATACATGTTTGGCGGTGTGTGTTACATGCTAAATAAAAAGATGTGTATTGGTGTAGTGAAAGATGAAATGATGTGCCATATAGGTCCTGAAAAATATGAAGAAGCCCTTTTAAAAAAAGGATGTAGGGAAATGGTTTTTACAGGCAGGCCAATGAAAGGCTATGTTTATGTAGATAAAGAAGGAATGAATACCAAAAAAGATTTTGACTATTGGATAAAACTTTGTCTGGCTTTTAACAAAATTGCAAAAGCTGCTAAAAAGAAAAAAAATAAGGCAGGATAAAAATTATTGAAGAATTGTTTATCCCACCGTAAAAAACATTTTTATTGCTATTTTAAATTTGCTATTTCATTTGGTGGAACATAAGCATGTACGGCATTTACAATCGGCGGAAGAGAATGAATATAAGCAAAAACACATTTAAGATCTTCATCCGTCATTAATCTAATATTTTGCCATGGCATTGGAGGCATAATTGGTCTGCCTGCATCTGCACCCATAAATTTACCTGTGCGTAAAATTTTAATAAAAAGATCTTCACTCCATGCACCGCTGCCAGTAGCTGAATCGGGAGTCAGATTTGCCGCATACGAAACTCCCCATGGGCCGACCCAAGCGGTAAGGTCACTGCTGCCAAGATTCCATTTGCCTGGCGTTATCTCTCCGGCATGAATAGGCGGTAATTTCATAACAGAAGGTGATCCTGACAAAAGTCGTGTGGTATCAGGAATCGGGCCTTCGGGTGTCATGATCTTTGGTGAATGACAATCATTACAACTTGCTACATCAACTAAATACTTTCCGCGTTCAATTTTTTGATCCAAACTCATTCCCGCTTTTTGTTCAACAGGCGGAGAAGGAGGTTGTGGAGGAGCCGGGGGTGTACATGCCGAAAAAAAAAGCGTTAAATAAAATGACAGAACGCAAGAAATAAAAGGGTGCAATTTCCAAGATGCTTTCATGATTTTAAGAATTTAGAATTTGAACGTTAAAAATATAAAAATTAATCAATCAAAAAAATATTTTCACAAACAATATTTAATTAAAATAATGGCAATTATTAAATTTAAATTTTTTATTTATACATTACATTTTTGTCAAAATTAAAATTGAAATAATGAATTGGATAATATTAATAATTGCCGGACTTTTTGAAGTTGGCTTTGCTACCTGCCTTGGTAAAATAAAAGCGGGTAATGGAACGAATTTTTTTCCGTGGTTTATAGGTTTTTTATTTTGCTTATCGTTAAGCATGTATTTACTATATAAAGCGACACAAAGTTTACCGATAGGCACTGCTTATGCTGTATGGACAGGAGTTGGTGCGGCAGGTACTGCAATTGTTGGCATATTTCTATTTAAAGAACCTGCTGAATTCTGGCGTTTATTTTTTATGTTTTCTTTGATTGCTTCTGTGATTGGACTTAGAATTGTATCCAATTAATAAAACTTGAATCTCTTAAATAAATACTTAAAATCAAAACCAAAGCAATTTTTTAAATCTAAAAATAATATTAAAAAAATTTAAAGAAAAAAGGGTCTGAATTAAATTCAGACCCTTCAATTATTTTGTCAATCACACTTAAAAGTGTAATCTCAAAAGTTATTCAGCAACAACTTCGAAGTTAACTTTTGCTTTTACGTCCTTATGCAAGTTAACTGTTGCAGTATAAAGTCCGAGGGCTTTAATATGTTCGGTATCGAGATGTATTTTTTTACGGTCAACAACTACACCGTGTTTAGAAAGAGCATCAGCGATTTGAAGTGCATTAACAGAACCAAAAATCTTTCCGCTTTCACCGACTTTTGCACCTATTTTCAAGGTAATTGCTTCCAGTTGTTTAACCACTGATTCTGCATCGCCTCTGATTTTTTGAGCTTTATGTGCGCGTTGTTTTTGAGTTTCAGTAAGCATCTTACGGTTAGATTCACTTGCAATAGTTGCAAGTCCGCGCGGGATAAGAAAATTCCTTGCATAACCTGCACGAACTTTTACGATCTCATCGGCATAGCCGAGATTATCCATGTCTTGTTTTAATATAACATCCATC
>JANLOW010000377.1:0-2298 GCA_031366785.1 Bacteroidota bacterium
AGCATATAATCAGGATATTCCTGTTATAATGTTATCCTCACAGGATAAAATTGAAGTAGCGATAAATTGTATGCATCACAGAGCATTTGATTATGTTGTGAAAAGCGAAACAGCTTTCATGCGTTTACGAAAAATTATAACCACCCTTTTTCGCTACAAAAAAATGGAAAAAGAATTAAATTGGTATATGGAGAGGATGTAAATATTATATGAAAACTAGACAACAAAATACATCAATTAATATTCTACTTGCAGATGATGATAAAGACGACCGTTTCTTTTTCGAGAAGGCATTAAAGGAAATATCTATTTTAACGAATCTCAAAACTGTTAATGATGGTGAAGAACTTATGGAATACCTTGGTAACAATATAGAACATCTACCTGATATTCTTTTTCTTGATCTGAGCATGCCACGCAAAACAGGATTCGAATGTTTAACTGAGATCAAAGAAAATATAAAACTGAAAAATATCCCAATAGTTGTGTTTTCAACATCTTTTTCACGAGATACAATATATGAGATGAACCTCGCAAACAAACTTTTCGAACTAGGAGCACAAAACTACATTCGAAAACCCGGTGATTTTTCCCAACTAAGAAATATTATTGAACTATCACTTACCAAATTATCAGATAATAAATAATGGAAAAACTATTCGATACATTTCAAGTCATTAAAAAAACAAAAATACTAACCATTCTCCTTGCGGATGATGATATTGATGATTGCAATTTTTTTAAGGAAGCGTTAGCTAAATTAACTCTATCCACAAATCTGAAAACAGTGAATGACGGAGAAGAACTCATGCAACTGCTCACCAATGAAACTATCGATCTTCCCAATCTCTTATTCCTAGACATCAATATGCCACGTAAAAACGGTTTCGAATGTTTATCTGAAATAAAGAAAAACGAGAGACTAAAAGATCTTCCAATAGTTATATTTTCAACATCGAAATCGCGGGATAATATAAACAATGCCTTTAAGATTGGAGCAAATATATATATTCGCAAGCCCTGTAATTTCAACCAACTTATGCAAGTGATTCAACATGCGATTCCAATAGCATCAGATAAAATAGTTTCAACCAGTCAGTTAAAATACATTCTTAACGCATGAGTTTAAAACAATTGAGTATCCTTTTGGCAGATGACGACAAAGATGACCGTTTCTTTTTTAGTATGGCATTAGAATCATTAACAGTTCCAACGCAGCTTGCGATAGTTATGGATGGTGAAAAATTAATGGTATACCTTGATGAAAATTCCCATCAACTTCCGGATGTACTTTTCCTGGATTTAAATATGCCCCGAAAAAATGGTTTCGAATGTTTAAATGAAATAAAACTAAACAATAGCCTGAATAAACTGCCTGTAATCATATACTCAACTTCTTTTGAACAAGACGTTGTAAATCAGCTTTACAAAAATGGAGCACACTATTTCATCCGCAAACCAGCAGAATTTTCACAGCTTAAAAAATTAATCCAACAAACAATTACACTCTTAATGCGAGACCTTTCTATCGAAAAGACCGAAATTATTCAACAGCCCAGTATAGAAAATTTTGTTCTTACTTTGCAAAACAGTTTAGTTATTTAATAATTAAATACACTTAAGAAATATTGAGATTTGTAAAATTCGAATTCATCAACTATTAATATGCGAAACTTCTGAATCAATAAAATAAATGACAAAAATAAATAAATTAGATGAAGATGAGTTAATCCTAGTTCGAAAAGAACTTGCTCTTCAAAAAGAAGAGAAAATTAAACTGGCAACAGAGTTAGAAATTGCCCGAAATGAGATTACTTTACAAATTGTAGAAAAAGATAAAAAAGCAGAAGAGTTAGTAATTGCAAATAAAGAAATTGCCTTTCAAAAAGGAGAAAAGGGAAAAGGGGCCGCAGAATTAGGTATTGCTAATAAAGAACTTGTCTTTCAAGATAAAGAGAAAGGAAAACGAGCGGCAGAGTTAAGCATTGCAAACAAGGAACTTGTTTATCAAGGCGAAGAAAAAGGAAAAAGAGCCGATGAATTAATCATTGCTAATAAAGAATTGCTTTTTCAAAACATAGAAAAAGAAAAACGGGCGGCTGAATTAAGTATTGCCAACGTAGAACTTCTCTTTCAAAACAAAGAAAAAGAAAAACGAGCGGCTGAATTAGTCATTGCAAACAAAGAACTAGCCTTTCAAAACAAGGAAAAAGAAAATCGAGCAGCAGAATTAGGTATAGCGAATAAAGAACTAATCTATCAAAACGAAGAGAAAGAAAAACGGGCGGCAGAATTAGG
>JANLOW010000378.1:0-1843 GCA_031366785.1 Bacteroidota bacterium
CCCAACATTGGGTTTCCCGATAATTCCAACAAAACCCGCTTTATGAGCCATTTTTTAATATTTAATTATTAGCAAAGTAAAAGAACGAATTATATCTTTGCAGTCCAAAATACGAAACCTATCGTTATAAACGATTAAAAATACAGTGCGGGGTGGAGCAGTTGGTAGCTCGTTGGGCTCATAACCCAAAGGTCATCGGTTCGAGTCCGGTCCCCGCTACCTAAATACAGTGCAAGTGAACAGAGCGAGTGAACAGTAATACACTGTTCACTCGCTCTGTTTCTGTTTCTGACACTAATTTTATTTAGGAATTTCTTCATGTTCACTTATAAATTTTTCAATTTTCAAAACATCATCAATGAAATGGTTAGATATTTGGTAATCTGCTGCCACCTAAATACATTGTGAGTTAGGAGTTTGAAGTGTGGTTAATCGTTCTGATTACTGAATCACAAACTAAATTCAGGAAATGGCCAATTTCATAAAAGGGCTCAATAAAAAAGGTAGATATTTTAAGTTTTCGGGTTAGCAAATGTTTATGCTGTCTACAATAACTGTGAACAATGCACTTTTTTAATCGCCAACAAAAAAGGCTCCCATTAAGGAGCCTTCATTTGTTAAAATAATATTTATTTAAGCAAACAATAATTCAGAATTTTTCGATGTCGACTTTTTAGTCTCTATACGAAATGCTGCTTTTAGTTTATCTACATAATTGAGTTCTTCCCAAGGAAAGAGTTTTACCTTAATCCTCTTTTCGTTTTCTTTTCCTTTATTAAATACTTTTTCTTTTACTTCTGTCTTACGGCCCATATGTCCGTAAGCGGCAGTTTCAAAATAAATGGGAGTACGAAGATTAAAACGTTGCTCGATAGCATAAGGTCTCATATCGAAAAGGTTTTTAATTTTTTTAGCAATCTCTCCATCACTTAATCCTGTAGTTGACGTATGATAAGTATTTACATATAAACCCACCGGTTCTGCAACGCCGATTGCATAAGCAACTTGTACTAATACCTCATCACAAATCCCTGCAGCTACCATATTTTTTGCAATATGTCTTGTAGCATAAGCAGCAGAGCGGTCAACTTTAGACGGATCTTTTCCGGAAAATGCACCACCACCATGAGCACCTTTGCCACCATAGGTATCAACAATTATTTTCCTTCCTGTAAGTCCGGTATCGCCATGTGGTCCGCCGATAACAAATTTACCTGTCGGATTAACATGGTATTTTATTTTATCGTTGAATAAATTTTGAATTCGTTTAGGAAGTTTTTTTGTTATTCGTGGAATGAGAATATTGATAACATCATCTTTTATTTTTTTCAACATAACAGCATCTTTGTCGAATTCATCATGTTGTGTAGAAATAACAATTGTATCGATACGAACAGGTTTGTGAAAGTCGTCGTATTCGATAGTAACCTGCGATTTTGCATCAGGTCTTAAATAGGTCATCTGTTTTCCTTCGCGGCGTAAAGCTGCTAATTCACGAAGTAATGTATGAGCAAGTTCCAATGGCAATGGCATAAAATTATCGGTTTCACGGCAAGCATAGCCAAACATCATTCCCTGATCGCCGGCGCCTTGTTTCCAAGGGTCGTTACGCACAACACCACGGTGAATGTCTGCCGATTGTTCATGGATAGCAGAAAGAATTCCACATGAATCAGCTTCAAACATATATTCGCTGCGTGTGTATCCGATTTTGCGAATTACTTCGCGGGCAATTTCCTGAACATCAAGATAAGCGGTAGACTTTACTTCACCGCCAAGTACAACTTGACCAGTTGTTACTAATGTTTCGCAAGCAACTTTTGCTTTTGGATCGTATGCTAAA
>JANLOW010000400.1:0-1963 GCA_031366785.1 Bacteroidota bacterium
TCTAATGAAACACAGAAAAGATTCCGGTATTTACAATCTAGGTTCCGGCAAAGCCAGAACATTCCTTGATCTTGTAAAAAATACTTTTAAAGCTATGAACAAACCGGAAAAAATAGAATTCATAGATACACCTATTGACATAAGAGACAAATACCAATATTTTACAGAAGCTAATATGAATAAACTACGAAGTATTGGCTATGCTAAACCTTTTTATACTTTAGAAGAAGGTGTTGCGGATTATGTTGGGGGGTATTTGAATAATGGGCTTTACTATTAATAGGTTTGTTGGTTAGGGGAGGTGTATTAAGAGTCAAGAATCAACCCTAATAGCTATCGCATATACTTTAGGCTAATAAGTTCTATTTTAAGACTACAACATAAAGGACTGTTGATTATCATCAAATTTATATTACTGATTAAACTTTAGAATAGATTACAAAACAGTTTCTTAAAACTCAAAAGTTCCGCCAGCTGGCGGATGACAGTTATTTAGTCTATTCATGTGCCGTTCACTTGCCGCCAATGAAAATTAGTTACCTCTCACTAACTGGTTCGGCGGCAAGTGAACGGCACTCCCGATCCAAATTCAATGTCATCCAGAAGGGAACTTTTGAGTTTTAAGAATCGAAAAACCCACAGTTGATCGTATAAAAATGTTTGTTGGTGTATCAATGAAAGCGGCTCAATACGTCATTAGCTAAATTCAGCAATTAATTAACTTGACAAATAAGTTTTAGCTAATGTGAAAGAATCACGAAAAAAAAATTAATTTACAATTTTCATTTCATTGAGTAACCAGCCGGCATTACCGAATTTTTCGATTATAAATAATGCATATCGGATATCAAGACTAATGTTTCTTCCATGTTTTTCATCGTAGTAGTAATCACTTACTACTCCTTCCCAGATGCGATCATAATTTACGCCAATAAGTTCTCCTTTGGAATTTAATGTAGGAGAACCGGAATTGCCATTCGTTGTATGTACTGAACTCAGAAAAGCAACAGGTAAAATTCCGCCAGATCCATATCGACCATAGTTTCTATTTTTAATTAACTCTGATAACTTTTGGGGGATTTTATAAACAGAATCATTTGCTTTTAATTTATCTAAAATTCCGTCAGCAGTAGTAAAATAATTAAAAAGCATTCCATCATTGACTTCTACACTTTCGACTTTACCATAAGAAACACGCAAGGAACTATTCGCATCCGGATAGAATTTTCCGGTTTGATTAATTAATATCAGATCTCTTATATAATTTCTCTGCAATTGCGATAAATGACTATTCACCTTTCTTAAGTTTGTCTGCAGTTTAGTTTGATTTTCTGCTATATTTAAACTCAAACTATAAGCAGGATCTTTCAATATTTTCTTTACATCATTTCTTTTAAATGAATTAAGAAATTTCATCAATCCGGCTGAATCAGCCAATAAAGAATTTTTATAAATTTGGGAGCAATATTTTTTAAAATTATCCTTTCGCCGGCCTTCTATGAATATTTTTTTCGGAATATATTGCTTGGCAAGATTAGAATAAGAAATAGACAATACAGCTTTGCAAATTTTGAGGTCTAAAGAAGCATTATAATTTCTGTAAAATTCTCTAAAATCTTTTTTTAATTTTAATATTTCATCATTAATTTTTTTTTCTCTATTCGTACTATCTCCGCTTATGCTGATGAGTGTTTTAAATCGTGCAGAAGCATTTACGATTTCAATAGCGGATAAAGCCTCAACAAAATAATCATTAACAAAATTTAAAGGTTTTGCTATTTCATTAAATGAATCATATTGCGAAATCAATGTTGAATCTTTTAATAATTCCGGAAAATTCTTAAGTTTTTCGTTAAACTCTTTCTCTCCTATTTTTTTTTCATTTATTAAATCAAACCGTTTGAATCCTAACAGTTCTCCTTGCCATTTTTTATAATAATTTTCGAGCGTTGAGTATTTGGAG
>JANLOW010000431.1:0-2534 GCA_031366785.1 Bacteroidota bacterium
ATGTCAATAGGTGTATCTATGAATTCTATTTTTTCCGGTTTGTTCATAGCTTTAAAAGTATTTTTTACAAGATCAAGGAATGTTCTGGCTTTGCCGGAACCTAGATTGTAAATACCGGAATCTTTTCTGTGTTTCATTAGAAATATGCAAACGTCAACAACATCTTTTACGTAAATAAAATCTCGCAATTGTTCACCGTCTTTATAGGATGGATTATGAGAACGGAAAAGTTTCATAGTGCCATTTTTTTCAATCTGATTGTAAGCATGAAAAATTACAGAGGCCATTCTGTTTTTATGAAATTCATTGGGACCGTAAACATTAAAAAATTTGAGTCCGGCCCAGAAATAAGGAGAGCGATCTTGTTTTAAAGCCCACTTATCGAATTCATTTTTTGAAATACCGTAGGGATTAAGTGGTTGAAGTTTGGGTATGATTGAATGATCATCTTCATAACCGAACGATCCGTCGCCATAGGTAGCTGCAGAAGATGCATAAACAAGGGGTAATCCGTATTCAACACATATCTTCCAAACTTCTTTAGTAAAATTCAGGTTGAGTTCTTCGAAGATTGCAGGATTAAATTCTGTTGTATCAGTCCGGGCGCCGATATGAAAAATAAATTGAACGAAGCGTTGATTGTTTTTAAGCCATTCGGTAAAATTCTTCCGCTCGATGCATTGAGTAAATAGTTTTCCCGTATAATTATTTACTTTTTCAGGATGAGAAAAATCGTCGACAAGGATTAAGTCATTAAATCCTTCTTCATTAAGTCTTTTAATGAGGCAGCTGCCTATAAATCCTGCCGCGCCGGTGATGATTATCATGATATTTAATTTACGACAATGTAATTGAAAAGCGAATATACGGGCAAATTAAATATGTTTGCATACAATTGTACGGTTCTTAAGCTTATAAATTTTATTTCTGAACTCGAGCCAGTCTTTATATTTATCAGGTGTGATTATTTTTTTCTTTAATGTAAATTTATCGTTCAGAATATAACTTTCTTTGTCTTTATTATAATTCAGAATATAATTGTATTCCCCGAAATCGCTGGTAACTATTTCTTTTTTATCTAGGGATTCGGGGAAATAATTGGCTGGGATATGAAATGTAATTTGATTGTTTTCTTCTGCTTCTGGATAAAGTTCTATAGGAAAATGGCGATCGTTTTCGGAAGGGAAATCATCGATCAATCCGGATAAAATTTTAGGGTGAATAAAAATCCGGTTTCCTGAAACTCCAATTAACGAAGAACTTTCCAATTCGAGTTCGATTTCTGTGAATGCAGTATCTTTTTCTGTATTGATAAAGTTTATTGATTTAAATTTAAAATCTGTAATAACTATTTGGTTTCGTAGCCAGTCTTCTTTTTCTTTATTAGAGGCATTGAATTGAACAGACCTGGTATCATCCTGCATTTCTCCTGATTGTTTTAGAGTAAACTTGCAAATACTATTACCATTTTCAGAAAAAAGAATGTCGCCTGACAAATCGGATCGGTTTGTTTTTAAATTGTAAGAAGGTGTATAAATTAATTTACTATTGTTTTCTATTATTTGTAAGCAATATCTATCTGAAGTAAAACTTCCTAAATAGTTAAATGGGATATTTTGGCTCGTACATTCAAGCCAGACAGTGTCTTTTTCAAGTGGTACGGAAAGAATTACATGATTAAAATAATTATAAGGAGTATTAGGATTTAAATATTCTTTTGTATCCCCTGCTTGAATTAATAGAGGATAAGATTTAATATCTGCTGCGAGTAAAACGGCCTTCATATAATTAACGAGTGCTTTACAGTCACCATATTTATTTTTATAAACATAGTTTGCATCAAATGATTGCCAGCCTCCGATTCCTTTTTGAATGCTTACATATCGGGTTTGTGCCTGAACCCAATGATATAATTTTTTGATTTTATCATAAGCGTTTTTTTCGTCGACAATTTTTGACTGAATTTCTTTTACTGCATCTTCATTGAGAACATCTGATCCTCTATTTAGATAATAATAAAAATTTCCAAAGTCTCTCCATGAGCTAAAACTTCCTGTTGTTTTGTCAATTTTAAATTCTTCTAAATAATACATGACAGCAGGATAAATTACCAGAGAATCAGGAATATTATACTCTTTTGGTAAAGCAAGAAAGTTATTTACCTCCCATTTATATGAGGTTTCATTTTGTTTAGAAGTAATATCTTTAATTGCTAAATTAAAATCTTTATACAGAAGTTTCAAAGAGTTGTCTATGTCAACAGTTAACGTTGCATTTTCTATTGATGTTCTCGGTCTGCTTATTGCATTCCAATGAGGAGGTGTGATGAAGCCATCAATTTTTGTTTTATAAGAATATATAATTGTATAAGGATAACTATTATTTGATATATTTAATACTTTAAAACGTAAATCGTCATATAATGATGATCTGTCTGTTCCTGAATAATCACGAATTTCGTCTTTCTTTATTTTTCGAACAAAGGATCCTTCTGCATTAAATAATTCAATTTCAATTTGTGAAATATCTGAAAA
>JANLOW010000439.1:0-11169 GCA_031366785.1 Bacteroidota bacterium
ATTTCAGAATTAACATTAAGATAAATTATTCCTGTTGAATAAAAGACTTTTAATTCATCATTCAATTTTTCCGTTTCGGCTATACCGGTAATAACATTCGACTTTCCCACCAAAACAGAACAACCATTACTGTCTGTTATCAAAACACTATAATCACCGTTTTGATTAGCCAGATAATAATAACTTGTAGCCCCGGCAATAAATGTAGAATCAAAATACCACTGATAAGAAAAATATCCAGGAACAGAAAATAATGTATCGTAGTTTTGAGTTAAATTAGAAACCAGAATTTGTGGAGATACAGTGATGTAATTTGGAAATGTGAGTGTATCTGAGCCAAAATTATTTATTGCAATAAGCGTTACTTCAAATTTTCCGGTGTCGTCATAACAAATTTGGTGTGGATTCTGCAGTGTGGAAGATGAAGGGTTTCCTCCGGGAAAAAACCATTGATACGAAGTTGCATTCATGGAAAGATTTATAAAATCGTGGCAATTTTTTTGGCATATCGTTCTTTTTGAAGAAATAAAATTTGGCGTTGGCAAGTTGCTGAAACAATATTTAACGAGCCAATAATCTCTTAATGATTCTCTTTCCTGCGAAACGTCTCCACCATTTATGTCGGTGAAAGAAAGAAAAACAAAGCAACTATCTTTAGTTTGTAACCCCTGACAAAATTCGATATGAGCATTTGACGACAATGTTTTATCCCAAAATTTATTTCCAAGAGTATCAATAGCAATTGCCCAGCCCTGTTCATTATTTAAAATGTTATATTCAGATTTATCACCTGAGATGTCGCAATACGATGTCCCGGTGAGGAGAAAACCATTGTTTATTTTTGAAATATTATAAATTCCATCATCATTACCAATGCCGCCATAAACTTTATCCCATAATTTATTACCTAAACTGTCGGTTTTAATAATCCAATAATCATAACTAATATTTCCATGATTCAATTCTGTTTTATCATATCCAATACCCGAATTGCTTGTTCCACAAATTAAAATTTTGTCACCTGGTAATATTAATAAATCTGAAAAATTATCTACAGCATCTCCGCCTATTGTTTTGTCCCACATTTTAATACCATTGGAGTCAATCTTTAGAATCCAAAAATCGTTTTCACTACTAATACTATCCTGTGATTTACAACTGTTGGCTGGGGATCTGGATTCGCCTCCTAAAACAAATCCGTTATCAGAAGTTTGATTGATAGTATACAAGTAATCATAAAGTGATCCGCCGTAATTGAAATCCCATAATTTATTTCCATTACTGTCGATCTTTATTATCCAATAATCTCTATTACCGTAAGTGTGATGAGACATGTCAGCCGTGCTGTCTGATAAAGTTGCTCCACCGAGAAGAAATGAATTATTTTTTAACAACAACATTTTATGCAGAATATCGCTTTGGTTGCCTCCAAATGTTTTGTCCCATGTTTTATTTCCATTTTTATCAATTCTAATTATCCAAAAATCAAAATTACTGAAATTAGAATTTATATTATGTTGCGTTTTATCGCCGCTGCTATCTGAATTCGAATATCCGCCGAGCAAAAAACCTGAATCGGGTAGTTCAATTGCGCTAGTCATAAAATCACTTCCTATGCCACCAAAAGTTTTATCCCATATTATATTTCCTGTACTATCAGTTTTGACAATCCAATAATCAGTATTTCCTCTTGAAGAATCAGTTTTATTAAAACTAACTGTAGAAAAAGAATACCCGCTTACTAAAAATCCATGATCAAGTGTTTGAAGAATATTAGATGGAAATTCGGCACTGGCTCCTCCATATCGAAAGTCCCAGATTTTAGTATTAGGGACTTGGGAAATTACTTCAAAGCAATAAAAAAGAAAGATAAATATAGAGTATGTTGTTTTCATTTAAAATTTATTCTAATTTAACACAATCCAAGGTATAAAATTTTTTCAACCTTTAAAACTATAGTATATGTTCAGTGAATAAATTTATATTTAAAAACTTTTTGTTTTGTTTTTAACAGCTACTAAAATTTAGCAGCACTATTAAATTACTAATATATAAACAGTTTATCTTAATAATTATCTCAATAAACCAGAAATACTTCTTTTATTCGCCGTAATTTGCGTTCATGGAAAAAAATAAACCAAAGAAACAATTTTGGATATGTTCTTTATGGGTTATCGGTATTTTCATTTTCAGCACAATGATTGCGATCTGGATTACCGGCAATACGTATATTTATAAAACCCTTATTTATACTTATCCGGGTATCGATGATATTAGCATCTTCAATACTCGTATTATCAATGACAGTAATCCTCAGCCTTGGCCTGTTTCAACACAATACAATAAAATTAAATTATCCGATAAATTAATCAATGAGTTAGAACGAAATAAAAGTGTTGCTTTTTTAGTAATTAAAAATGATTCGGTTTTATATGAACAATATTGGGATAATTATGTCAAAAATTCACTCAGTAATTCTTTCTCTGTTGCAAAAAGTATTATAAGTATTCTTGTGGGTATTGCAATCCGTGATGGACTAATTTCACTGGATGATTCTGTAGGCAAATATATACTGGAATATAAAAATAATGTTAATGAAAAATTAAAAGTCCGTCATTTACTAACAATGAGTTCCGGTCTTAATTGGGATGAAAGTTATAATAGTCTTTTCTCTTTAACTACTAAAGCCTATTATGGAACAAATCTTAAAAAACTTATTACCGGACTTAAAGTTATAGAAGAACCGGGGAAAAAATTCCGTTACATGAGTTGTAATACAGTTTTACTTTCCATGATTATTTCAAAAGCTTCAGGTATGAATATTTCCGATTATGCCACCAAGTATCTTTGGAAACCAATAGGTGCAACTCAACCTGCTTATTGGTCGCTCGACCATCAGGATGGTCTTGAAAAAACATATTGCTGTTTTTATTCCAATGCGCGTGATTTTGCAAAAATTGGTAAACTTTATTTGGATAATGGAATGTGGAATGGCCACCAGATTGTGCCTTATAATTATATAAAAGAATCCATCGCTCCCAATGGTTGTATTGATGAAAATGGTAAACTTGTTGATTTTTATGGATATCATTGGTGGTTAATGAGCTTCAAAGGACATAATATTTTCTATGCCAGAGGAATTCTCGGGCAATATATAATTGTAATTCCTGATGAAAAAATTGTAATCGTTCGACTAGGTAAAATCCGTGGAGAAAAAGATAAAAATAATAATTACTCAGATATGATAACCTATACAGATGGTGTTTTAAATAATTTTGGAACAAAGAAGTAAATAAAAATCCTGATTTCTTTTATCTTTGCAGTAATTATGCTTAAAGACATTCCCCAATTAGTTGTTGAAAATATTGCAATTGCAATCGTCCATGAGTCCAATGAAGACAGAGAATTTATCTGGAACGCCTACTTAGTAAATCTTTACGATCAGGAAATAAGTAATGTTCTGGTTAGTTCCAAAGGCTATGGGACATTTGAAGGCCGAGATGTAAAAACTTCGGTATTGCGGCATCTAATCGGAAATGTAGGTGCAAAGGATTATGCTAAGATAGAGCCGATCATGGATAATCTTTTTGGATTAAGTAATGAATTCTGGGTAAGTTTTTATTTAGGTAAACATATTTATGATAAAAAATATATTTTTCTCCCTGAAACAATCAGTGAAAGTAATTTTACATTAATTCCCGTTTTAAAAAAACGTGGTGTGATGATCCGTTAGTTTATTCCCGCATATATTGGTTGCATTAGAATTTAGCTCTTTACATTTTTGCATTTGAAAACAACTTAAAAATAATTCATCATGCTAGAAAACATAAGTCTTAAAAATATTCTTTTTTTGGATATTGAAACTGTTCCCCAATGCAGCAAATATGATGATTTGCCTGAAACAATTGCTGAATTTTGGAATAAAAAAAGTTCAACATTCAGAAAAGAAACGGAAGATGAAACACCTTCATCCACTTACCATCGCGCAGGTATCTATGCTGAATTCGGAAAAATTATATGTATTTCGGTAGGTGCATTTTCAGATGATAACAAGTTTCGGATTAAATCTTTTTTTGGTCATGATGAAAAGAAAATATTGATCGATTTTTCTGCCCTTCTTCAAAAATCATACTTCTCGCCAGACAAACTTCTCTGTGCACACAATGGAAAAGAATTTGATTTTCCATATTTATGTCGCAGGTTTCTTATAAATCAACTTCCCTTACCTTTTATTCTTAATATAGCAGGTAAAAAACCATGGGAAATTGCGCATTTAGATACCATGGAGCTTTGGAAATTCGGAGATTATAAATCTTATACAACACTAGTTTTGTTGGCTTCTGTCTTCGGAATTCAAACACCTAAAGATGATATCGATGGTAGTAATGTCTGGCAAGTTTATTGGGAAGAAAATAATCTTGAAAGAATTGTAAAATATTGCCAGAAGGATGTTCTTACTGTAGCGCAAATATTTAAAAAATTCAGGTGTGAAAATTTAATAAAATCAGAAAATGTAATTTTCCCCGGTTAAAATACTTCTTCTATCAAAAGTTCTTTGTCATTAAATGTCACCTTGTCCCCTGCTTTTTTTCCTAAAAATATTTTTCCAATCGGTGAGCTGATAGACAAAAAAATTATTTTTTCATTGTTTATTTCTACTGGTCCAAGGCCAATTAAAAAAAAATATTTTTCCTGATTAGAATGAACATACGCACCGACTTCTACCATACTGCAAAATTGGTTTATATCAACTTGTTGTAAAAAACTCAATTCCTTTTGAGCTGTCTCTAATTGCCGGGCATGGATATCCCTGTCTATTTGAGCCATCGCTCGTGAAGTTTCATATTTATCTCCTACACTACTTTTACCTTCTTCATTGGCCGCATGCTGAGCTTCCTGCATAGCGACCGATGATGTTTGTATTCGTAATTGAAGAATTTGGTTTGCCTTTTCTTTTAAACGAATTTTAATGTCTAATTTTTCTTTGTCGTTCATACGGAAATAAATTATTCATATTTAAAAAACATTTCTCAAATATAATTTACATAAAAGTGGACACCTAAATAATTAAAGTTTGAAATATGGCTAATTGAAATTATACAAATGTCAGTAAAATTAATGTAATATAACTGAATTCTCAAATTACCTATGTAATTATTTCTCATGTTTCTGTTCTTTAAAAAAATTATATTTGTAAAAATTCATAAAAAATTTAAAGAAGTAAAAAATACTCAAATTATAAAAATGAAAATCCCTTTAAACTAAAATGATATGGGCTCGAAAGTAAAATGCAATCCGGAAATATTAAAATGGGCTCGTAAGACAGCTAAAATAAATCTAGAAAAAAGTGCGTCTACTATTTCGAAAACATGTAAAATTGAACGGATAAAAGAATGGGAATCTCTTGATTGCAAAGATTTTCCTACGTTTAAACAAGTTGAAAAATTAGCGCGATTATACCGCAGACCCATTGATGTTTTTTTCCTTCAGTTTGTTCCAAAAGATTTCCCTGCATTAAAAGATTTCAGACGCAATAAAGAAGATGGATTGAATACTTCTTTAATTTTCATGATGCGTGAAATTCAGGAAAAACAAGAATGGCTTAGCAATTTTCTTTTAAAAAAGAAAGAAAAAAAATTAGAGTTTGTAGGAAAGTTTAATATAAAAAGTTCTTCTGATGCAGTAGCAAATGACATCAGAAAAACTCTGAACATTGGAACTATACCATCCGGTCAAAAACCATTAAAGTATTGGATTGAAAAAGCAGAAAGTAAAAGAATTTTTATTTCATTAAGCAGCAACTATCATACAAGATTAAAACTTGATAGCGATCTCTTTAAGGGTTTTGTAATTGCCGATAAATATGCTCCTTTTATTTTTTTAAATAGCGATGATTGGGATCATGGACAAATTTTTACATTACTACATGAACTAGCTCATGTATGGATTGGAGTTTCCGGAATTTCTAATGAGACTGAAATAAATTCAGGAAACACTTCAGGCATTCATCCGGTAGAAAAATTTTGCAATGAAGTTGCAGTTAAGGCATTATTGCCAGGCGTTGAACTAACCAATTTGTTACCGAAACAAAAAAATTTAATGTTTAAAAATATTTCGAGATTAAGTAGAAAATTAGGAGTTGGTAACAATGCCCTCATAAATCGTGCATTTAATATCCATTTAATCGATACTGAAAAATTTAATTCTTTACTCAAAGAAGCAGATAGTTCATGGAAGGATTTTCTTGTTAAAGAATCTCAAAAAAAGAAATCATCCGGCGGCCCCAATTATTACATTATGCAGCTACGCAGAAGCAGTAAAGCTTTTGCAAATATAGTAATGGGTTTTTATAACAGTGGTAAAATTAATGGTTCTGATGCAAGCCGGTTGTTAAAAGTTAAAGAAACAAATTTTCAGAAATTTGAAAAATATATTTACAGGTAAAAATAATTAGTTCAATTTATTTTAATGTATAAACTCGAACGCCTGCTTCGTAATTATAATATAAAGGTGATGCATCGCCCCATTCTACATTATCCCATGTTATTAAATAATTAATGCACATTTTGTTTAATTCATCTTTTTGTACCTGTAAATTTTTTGTGTCATCTATTTGTCCGTAATAACTACAATTATTTTCTTGTGAAATTCGCAATGTCTTTGAATATGGGTCTCTATCCAATTTTTTTGTTTTCAGTGATGCGATATTACCGTTTAATAATTTTTTTGATTTAAGTTCTTTTATTACTTTATTTAATTCAACATCCGTTCGATAAAATATTCTCATTGTATAAAAAGGATGCTTCAAGGAATTAAATATCCAAAAAACCGGATAGTTACTATCCGATGAAAATAAAATTTCCTTAACTGGTCTTTTTACTGATAAAAGTAAAATAAAAAGTATCATAATTGCTGAAATACTTTTCAATGCTTTTTTATTAAAAATACGTTCTATAAAATATACTGTCAATATCAGCATTAATAAATTATTTATCCATGTATATCTTGAATGTACCAATATGAGAGAGTAGCCGCCATATAATATTATAATAAATAGTATGAAAAACAATATCCATCGTTCTTTAAATAATGCGTTTCCCCCTTTGATAATAATAAAAAGCAAAAGCAATGATAAAAAAATTATTCCTGTCTGATGAGAAAAATCAAAATAGTAAATTGATAGTAAATTTCTTTTGACAATTTCTAAATATTCAGAAGTGGAATTAAAAAGTGTTATTTTTTGATTGCCTACATATTCACCGGGAGACTCCCAGGCAGAATAAGAATGTTCTAATGGTTTATACAGCCCTATATTCAAAATGGGGAGGCTGGCAGATCGTCCTGGTAATGGTGCTGCTTCATGGCTCATATTAAACCTGGCCGCTTCACTAATTGAAAATCTGTCATAATGAAAACTCAGCGTAGCAATCCAAATAAAACTAATTAGAAAAAATATTCCATAGAGCCGAACTACATTTTTCCATTCTATTTTCATTCTATCATTTTTCTTTTGTTCGAGAAAAATAATTATCGAAGTAAATGCAATAAAAAAAGGAAAACCAAATGCTTTAGTGAAATATAGTAAACCGCCTGTTAATCCTATTTGAAATGCCAGGGATTTATTAGTAAAAATACTCCCCGAGAGTAAAAGATTTATAAGCATAAATAATAAACCCATAAACAATAAATCGGGTGTACAGTTTAATAATGAATAATCGAGTAGAAAAGGAATGATTATGAAAATCAATATTTTTTTTGATATAATATTAAGCGTAGTCTTTTCAAGAAGTTTCACCCATTGCCATAATGTAAATAAGCCAATTAAAACCTGAAGACTTTTAAATGCAAGAAGTTGGTCATTGAAAAACAACAACGGAATTGTAAGAAGCCAGCTAATCATCGGGCTCCAATATCCGTTTACAGCATATGACCAATCGCCCGAAAGATATTTAATTGCAATTGCCAAATATTGAAATGTATCCGGATTGTCGGCATACCATCTAATGTAAGGAAAGATAATTGCAGCGGCAAAAAGGTAAAAAATACAGGAAAATAGATAGTGCTTCTTCAAAAATGTGTTTTTAAATATCCCGGCAATTTATTGTTTTGGCCTTTATAATGAAAGAAAATGTGTTGCTATTCTTCCGGGTTAATTTTTTGAAAAATCTTGACTACCTTTGCAGCCGAAAAATAAATCAATGAAAACAGATACAATCAATCTAAAAGATTACGGCATTGCAGGAGTTCTTGAAACTCTTGGAATAAAAAAGATAAACAGCGGAGCCACTACCGGTACCGAGTGGTTTGATACAAAAGGCGAAAGTATAGACTCCTATTCTCCTGCCGATGGACAATTGATTGCATCGGTAAAACAAGCGACGGCTGAGGATTATGAAAAAATTATTCTGAAAGCAGAAGTTGCTTTTAAAACCTGGAGAATGATTCCTGCTCCTAAAAGAGGAGAAATTGTCCGGCAAATGGGCGATCAGCTTCGAAAATATAAAGATCCCCTTGGAAAACTTGTATCCTATGAAATGGGTAAAATATATCAGGAAGGTTTGGGAGAGGTACAGGAAATGATCGATATCTGTGACTTTGCTGTTGGACTTTCGCGCCAGCTTCATGGATTCACAATGCACAGCGAGCGCCCTCGCCACCGAATGTATGAACAGTATCATCCGCTTGGAATCATCGGAATTATTTCCGCTTTTAATTTCCCTGTTGCCGTTTGGGCATGGAATGCAATGCTTGCTCTTGTTTGCGGTGATGTTGTTGTATGGAAACCCAGTTCGAAAGTTATGCTAAGTTCTATTGCTGTACATAAAATTATGGCAGATGTTCTTAAGAAAAATAATGTTCCCGAAGGTGTCATAAACCTCGCTGCCGGTGGATCAAAATACATTGGTGATAATTTCCTTGCTGATAAACGAGTACCATTAATTTCAGCAACAGGTTCTACAAGAGTTGGGAAAAAAGTTGGAGCAATCGTTGGAGAACGTCTCGGCAGAAGTCTTTTGGAACTTGGCGGAAACAATGCAATCATCATCACTGAAAATGCTGATCTCGATATGGCATTGCGTGCTGTTCTTTTTGGTGCTGTTGGTACAGCGGGTCAACGTTGTACTTCCACACGAAGACTTATTATTCACGAATCTGTTTATGAAACATTCAGGAATAAACTTGTTAGCTCATACCAACATATACGAATTGGTCATCCGCTCGATGAAAAAACACTTGTAGGACCGCTGATCGATAAAGGAGCAGTAAAAGATTTTTTTAATGCCATTGAACGTGTTAAAAAAGAAGGCGGAAAAATTATTTATGGCGGCGAAGAAATGAAAGGAGATGGTTATGAAAGCGGATGTTATGTAAAACCATGTATTGCCGAAGTTCAAAAAAATCTCGACATCGTTTGCGATGAAACATTTGCGCCACTTCTTTATTTATCTAAATACAAAACGATGGAAGAAGCCATTGAGCTTCATAATGGAGTACCGCAAGGACTGTCATCCGCAATCTTCTCCCGCAATATGCTGGAGACAGAGCGCTTTCTTTCCCATGAAGGAAGTGACTGTGGAATAGCTAATGTAAATATTGGAACATCAGGTGCAGAAATTGGCGGTGCTTTTGGCGGTGAAAAAGAAACGGGTGGTGGAAGAGAATCAGGAAGCGATGCCTGGAAAATTTATATGCGTCGTCAAACAAATACAATTAACTTCAGCACCGAAATGCCGCTGGCTCAGGGGATAAAATTTGATATTGGAGAATAAAAAAATCGCACATAGGGATGTTATAATTGACGCCCCTATGTGCGAATTGTAATTTAACATCTCACCGTTTTTTTCTTCTTTCCAATTGCACCCCTCTCTTTTATCTTTTCAATATATTCAACAGCCGAAGGAACCTTGCAGGATGTATCACCCATGTCTACATAAACAGTTCCTATCTTTTTTCCGATTTCCTGTGCATGAGCTGTAAGTTCTATTATATATGCGCCGGTGCTGATTACAAAATTGTTCATTGTATGCCGAACTCTGTTGGGTGACTGATGAATGCTCTTACCTACATGATCAAGTAAGGCTTTATACTTTTTAATATCAAGATTTTCATCCGGAACGATAGAAGCAATGGCTCCAAGTGTTGACCAGCCGGATGTCGCAATATTTTCTTTTTTCGATTCGATCCATTTTAAGGCGAGCTCCCAGCCGAATTTACTTTCTGAAGCAACCCATGCAACCGTATATTCACTTATACCTTTTGCATGTGCATTTTCTACCCATCGCTCAAGATCTTTTTTTGACATTTTTTGTCCATCCGCTACTATACCGGCAAGATACATGGCATCATAAATACCGGTATCATAAAGCTCCATGGCAAGCTCATGATTTCCTTTTATCTTTTTACTTATTTTTTTCAAATCCTCAATTTTTACTCCGAAAAAAGGTTCTTTGGCACCATGCTTTACCAATACATTTTTTATCGACTGACTACCCAGAGATTTTAATTCTTTAATAATTTCAGTGGTTTTCATAGCTAAATGTTGTATTTATTATTCAAATATAATTTTCTTCGGGAAATAAAGAAAATATTTTGTTAAGAGTTCGCTAAGATTTTATTACTTTACAGTATGTCAACATCCTCGACACTATTTTTTCGCTTTTATTTAAAAGTCATTTTATGCCTTGTGCTTGTTCCGTTATCTGTTTTTTCAAAAACAAATGTAAAACTTAAACCAGGCAACTGGAAGGGCATATTACAATTAAATGATACGGTTGAATTACCGGTTATTTTTACGTTTGAAGCGGGCAAAATTATATTCGTCAATGGTGAAGAAAAAATAATTGCAGACGAAATAACATTTGAAAAAGATTCAATATTTATTCATATGCCGGTTTTTGATTCTGAATTTCGCTGCCGGTTTTCAGAAAAAAGTTTGACCGGTTTTTTTTATAACCATGCGCGTAAAAACAAAAACATAATTCCCTTTCATGCAAAATATGGTTTATCAATTCGTAATATTGCTAAACCCAATACTTCTTCTTTAAATATCACAGGTAAATATCACATAATTTTTGATGATGAAGATCCCGATTCGAAAGATGCCGTAGGTGTATTTACTCAAAATGGAATTAATCTGACCGGAACGTTTCTAACAACCACCGGTGATTA
>JANLOW010000440.1:0-1756 GCA_031366785.1 Bacteroidota bacterium
TTACCTGCCAATGAGGTTGCTTTCCATTATTTCTAACTAAATAATTTTTTTTTAAAAATCAATGCGGTATTTAAAAATAATTATTTGTTTTTTCCTTTTGCATAATTCAGTGTCTGCTCAGGAAATGTGGGGAATCAGTAATAGTAATTTTAGCGGAAACATGGGAATATTTCTGAATCCCGCAACAATTATTGGAGCGCCGTATCAATATGAAATAAATTTAGCAGCTCTTGATCAGTTTGCCGAAAATACATTTCTTTTTTTGCCATTAGATCAAAAAATTATCATGCTTTCATTGACAAATAAAGTTCGTAACAGAAAAAATTATTATACAAACAGTTCCGGTTTACAAAACGGCTTTTCGCATGAGTTAATAATTGGACCTTCATATATTCATAACAAAACAAAATCAGCCTGGGGGATTCATTCTGCTTTTCGTTCTGGTTTAAGCATTTTAAAAATACATTCTGAACTTGCATTGCTCTTCTCAGATTACTTTAAAACACCTCAATCATTCGGAGCAAAATTTACTTCCGGCCCATTTTCTTCTGCTTTTGCCTCATGGCTGGAACTTGGAGGAACTTATGGCAAAATCTACAAAGAGAACGAAAAAAATGTTATTAAATGGGCTGCAACTGCTAATTTGTTAATCGGGCAAAATGGATATTCGTATGAAGGCCGTTCGTTTGATTTCACATCTATTGATTCTTCACAATTAATTATTCATAACTACAATGCAACATTTTCACATACAATCGATGACAATGGTTTTGGATTTCATGGTTTAGGCTTAAGCACTACAATCGGAGTTTCATATATAAAAAATCCTAACCGCGGTGCATTTGATTGTAATATGAGTAATGATAAACAGAGAAAATATAAATATCGTCTTGGATTTTCTTTGTTAGATTTAGGAATGATCCACTTCTTCGGCGATGCCGCGATTTATAATGTTTCGAACCCTAACGATTATGTTTGGAATGGAGTTGATACAATAAATTTAAACTCTTTCCAGTCAATTGATACAAGCCTCTTAATCCATGTTGGTGGAAATATTCAGAAAAAAAATTTCAACATCTGGCTTCCACTCGCAATAAGTGTACAATTCGATTATCAGCTACGGCCGAACGTTTTTGCAAATGCTTCGATTGTTAACCGCATTCATTTTAAAACCAATCAAATTGCCAGAGGCAATCAACTAAATTTATCGTTACGTTATGAGCGGAGAAGATACGAAGGCGCACTTAGCTTTTCGCTTTTTGAATATAAAAAACCATCCCTTGGATTAGGTTTGCGATATCGCTTCCTTGTCGTAGGCTCAGACAGGCTTCTTCAATTACTCAATTTATCTGATGCTCCCAGTCTCGATTTTTTCATTGGAATTAAATTTCAATTTTGTAAGAAGCCTTTCAGTAAAGGACCCGATTGTCCGGCTTACTTAGGGCAATAATTAATAAATCAATTGGGCTTCTCCATTTCTTTCAGCATTAAGGATCGAATGTCCTTTACCGGTGAACTACCGTAGCTAAGAAATTTTTCATGGAATTCCTTCAGGTTAAATTTATTTCCCATTTTCTTTTTTAATTCTTCTCTGAATTCATAGATCTCAGTATAGCCTGTGAAATAAGAGGTAAGTTGAACTTGGGTTAACTGTAATCTTTTCCATTTATTTTCTGCTTCGGTTTGTTGTTGAAATGCTTCATCAACTAATACCTTCATTGCTTCTTCCTTTGACATATTTCCTGCGTGCACACTG
>JANLOW010000452.1:0-9215 GCA_031366785.1 Bacteroidota bacterium
CATTTGTAACCTTTCACGATGGCGGCAATAGCGAGTCCCATGCCGGTATTACCCGATGTTCCTTCTATAATTGTTCCACCTGGTTTAAGCAATCCTGCCTTTTCGGCATCTTCAACCATTTTCAAAGCCATTCGATCTTTGATGGAATTACCCGGATTAAAGGTTTCGACTTTCGCATAAACAGTGGCCTTAATGCCTGAGACGACTTTATTAAGCTTTACCAAGGGCGTATTTCCTATGGTATCGAGAATAGAATCGCAGATTTTTTTTGATGGCTTCATTGACATATTTTACAAATATTTAATCGGTTTTTGATTGACCGGTTATCAGGCGACAAAGTTAACAAAGGATTTAAAATGATTCAATTAAAAAAATGAAATGCGATTCCAAAATAAAAGAATCGTTTTGCATTTAATTTTTATCTTACAATCGGTCTTCAATATAAATAGGGGGTGGGTTATTAGGATCCGGATGCACGTTTAAGAATGTGATTTGATTGCATTCCGGTAAACCAAAAGTTAATTCAATTCTTCCTCCAAATTTCTTCCACCGGTTAACGATGAAACATTTGCTTTTCCGTTATTTAAACCTGAGTATGTAGAGGTTGAATTTGTTGTTGCCGAAAAAGGATATACTTGAATGGAACTAGTGGCGATATTTCCACAATCATTGGTAGCGGTACATGTAATTGGGGTCACTTGTAGAAATTGCAGTACTCACGCTCGGCGGAAGTGTGTCCTGAATTATCTTTTGTTGTAAGAAAGATAAATGTTTTAATTGAGATGAAGGAAGATAGAAACTAAAATCTATCTGACCCTTCGCAATCGGCTTACAGGAGCAGGTTGCCTGCCTGCCTTGCAGTGAGCAGGCAAGCAAACCGCCTTGCAGGTGCTTTAGGTTAAGAGCTAAAGGTATTGAGCGTGCAGGGAAAAAGTACGCCTGAGGCGGATTAGGTGAGTATAAAAGAGATGAATGCGAATGAACCTCTGAAGAAGCATCGAGAAAGCGAAACCCTTTGTCGAAAGTGGGACTGTTTCGTATCCCATGATAAACTATAACGGACACCTGTAGTGCTGGTTATAGGACAGACGTTTTTAAGGAGGCATGACTTTTATACGGGCTCAGTTAAGAAACAGGAGAAGCTCATTAACGATGCGCGGAATGCTCTGTAGGGATTTGAAATAAGTCAAGTCAATAGACAACTACAGCTCAATTTTCATCACAGATGGAAAGATGCATTAATGAGTGGCGGATGACACGATAGTAGTGAAGAAGCGAATGTAATGTTCGTGGAGCGAAGCATGTCAGTTATTCAGTTGTAGAAACAGTAGCAACTTTAAGAAATAGAAGGAGGGCTACTGATGATAACATCAAAATCGAAGTTTGGATTGAATAACAAGAGCCGTATGAAGGAAGATCTTCAAGTACGGTTCTGTGAGAGGATTAAGTTGAAATACTTTTTCCTACTCGACTTTCCCACAAACACCCAATACCATTTTAATTATAATGAATTACAACTTGATATGTAATTGTATTTAAGTTTTAACCATTATTCCACCACAACCCTCAACGTCTTAGCTTCTATTCCTTCGATTTCTATAGTAAGAAAATACATTCCTTTAGAAATATAACTTAAGTCAAGGCTTTTTGTATTTTCTCCTTCCACAGAATCAACTCTGTTTGTTAAGATAGATTTACCAAGAAGGTCAATAACCTTCAATGTGATTTTTGATTTTGATTCTGTATAAAAGGATACTGTAAGTTTTCCTGATGTCGGGTTAGGAAATGCAGAAACCAAGGATAAGCCTCCTGTAGAATTAAAAGTTTCTTTAAAAGAAATGTTGTCTGACAATCTGCATGCAAGCGACTTAGAAATATTAAATGTCCGTTCACCACTATTGCCTTTGCAGTTTATTGCTTTTACTTTAATTTTTCCACCGTTAAATCCTGGTTCAGCTTTTACCAAAACTGAAGTAGTTCCTTGACCGGAAAGAATAATTAAATGATCCTCGTTCCACTCATAATTTAAAGCATCGGCAACCGGTGAAATAGAATAAGTAGCTGATTGATTTGGGCAAAGTGAAGATGACCCTGTTATAAATCCTGGTGTAGTAGCTTTTTTATTTATAAGTACAATATTCTTATATGCACTGGCAGTAGTTCCGCACCAAAGATTCGCTTTTGCATAGATAAATCCACCTTTGAATTTAGTACTGAACTTAAGAGTTATGCATGGACCATTAGTTGCACCTATTGTAGATGCTCCTGTAGGAAATGACCAGACATAAGAGCTGGCCAATGGATTCGGAGCTGTTACACAATACACGATTCCAGTTTGCTTTTTACAAATTCCAACAGGTCCATTTATATTACCCGGAGCATTTAAATTACAATTATCTATAATATAAACAGAAGTACATGAGGTTGTCGTACATCCGTTAGCATCCGTAACCTTTACACAATAGTAACCGGGTGTAAGTCCCATAGCGGTTGAGATTGTTTGTCCGCCGGGTGTCCATAAATATGAATAAGCAGGCATTCCGCCATTTGGACTTGCAGTAGTAGTTCCGTCAGTACCACTTGATGGTGTTGAAGTTGCAGTAACAGTAAGTTTAGTAGGCTCAGTAATAGTAACTGAAGAAGATACTTTACAACCTTTTCCATCTGTTACTTCTAATGAATACGAACCCATTCCATAACCGCAAAATACGTCGGTTCCAAAATATGGAGTCTGGCCACCTGTTGCGGAAACTGTTACACATGTACTTCCACCAAAGCAAGCGATAGTACCAGACGTAGAAATTACTAGCGGAGAATCATCGGTATGAGTAATAATACCTGTTGAAGGATCACATGCATCGATTGTACAAGCATTTCCATCAATGATATTTACCAGTGTATTAGAAACACCTGTTGAAGGATCACAAGCATCCGTTGTACAAGCATTACCATCGTTTGGATCTACTGCAGTGTGTGAAACAACTCCTGTTGAAGTATTACAAGCATCGGTTGTACAGGCATTGCTGTCGTCTGTGTTTACATCAGTATGGGTAACATCTCCAGTTGAAGTATTACAAGCATCTGTTGTACAAGCATTGTTGTCATCGGTAACTACTACTGTATGTGTAATTGAACCTATTGATGAATTACAGGCATCAAAAGTACAGGCATTGCCATCGCTGACATTAACAGGGTTATGGAAAATACCGGATGAAGTATTACAGTCATCTGTTGTACAAGCATTGCCATCGTCTGTGCTTACATTTGTATGAGTGATAACTCCTGTTGAGGAATTACAAGCATCTGTTGTACAAGCGTTGTTGTCATCGGTAACTTCTGCTGTATGTGTAATTGCACCTGTTGATGAATTACAGGCATCAATTGTACAGGCATTGCCATCGTTGACATTAACAGGGTTATGGAAAATACCTGATAAAGTATTACAGCCATCTGTTGTACAAGCATTGCCATCATCAGTGTTAACATTTGTATTAGTGATTGCTCCAGTTGAAGTGTTACAGGCATCTGTAGTACAAGCGTTATTGTCATCGGTACTTATAGCTGTATGGGTTATTACACCTGTTGATGAATTACAGACATTTATTGTACAAGCATTGCCATCGTCGACATTAACCGGGCTATGGAAAACCCCTGATGAAGAATTACAACCATCTGTAGTACATGCATTGAAATCGTCTGTATTTACATTTGTATGTGCAATGACTCCGGTTGAAGTATTACAGGCATCGGTAGTACAAACGTAATTATCATCGATAAAAACTTCTGTGTTTGTAATCTCTCCGGTTATAGTATTACAAGCGTCTAATGTACAGGCATTGCCATCATTGACATTTACGGCATCGTGATTAAATCCTGTTATTGAATTACAACCATCAATAGTACAAGCATTACTATCGTCGGTGCTGACATTTGTATGGGTAATAACGCCGGTTGAGGTATTACAAGCATCTATTGTGCAAATCGTTCCATCATCAATAGAAAGCGGAACATGAAAAACTCCAACAAGAGGATCGCATAAATCGACTGTACAAGCATTATTATCGTTTCGATCAACGGGTAAGTGAGAAACACCGGTAATCGAATCACATGCATCGGTAGTACAAGCATCGTTATCATCAATATTTGCTCCCGGACTAATTGTGAATTGAGCTGTATTGGATGTACAAGGAATGTTTGTATTAACTATTACTGTATGTGAACCTTCAGAAAGTCCTGTAATTATGAAAGGGTTTGTCGCAAAAGGAATGGGAGAGAGGCCATCTATAATATAGGAACCGGTTGCAGTTGTTCCGCTGCCAGATAAATTTACTCGAGCACTACCATTACTTCCACCAAGACAAACCGGTGGTGTAGTTTGATCAAGTGTTGTTACTACAGCGCAACTAGTAAAACAAATTGAAAAAGGAAGATTCGGTTCCACATTATGTTTAGTTGAATCGGTGATAAATACACCGGTCGTCGCATTCCCTATATAAAAAGCAATATCTGTTTTCGTTTTGGAAGAGCTTCCCGTCTGAAAGTGCCACTTAAAATTTGGAACACTATCACAGGGAAAATCTGCAGTATTTGTCATTTTGAATTTACCAAGACGAATTCCGGGAGGAGCCGGAATAGGAACAGCTATTCCTACAGGAGTTGCAAGTGCTGCAATCATTCGTATCTGCTTGCTGGTTTGATTCACATTCCAGTTAGGCGCTTTTTGTGAAGCTGGTAAAGAAGGATCAGCAGATCCTGCTACAAAAGCACCAGTAATTGTTCCTCCATTCGCCATACCGGCATAATTAAAATTAATACCTGCCTGAAAGGTTAAGAATTTGTTTGCATTAGTACCAGTCCATTCCAGCCAAATATCAAATTCTAAATGTTTTGAATCCGTGTAAGTAATGTTTTTGAGATAACAGTTGTAGGAGTTCGGTACCTGATTTGTTTGAACAGTAACAATAGTCGTTGCAGATGAGGAACAACCATTTTCATTGGTAACAGTTACAATATAATTACCAGAATTAGACACAGTAACATTCAATATACTAGGATTTTGATGTGTGGAGGTATACGCATTAGGCCCTGTCCAACTATAATTTGCCCCTCCACTCGACGATAAATTCAATGTGTTACCTATGGATAAAGGACTATTGCTGCTTGCCGTTGGAATTGGTAATGGATTTACAACAAGATGAATGGTGACTATACTGTCACAGAGTAAAAATGAAGAATAAGCATTTGAATAATCACCAGCAGATGTTACTGAACCACCCCAAGGCAACATATAATTTTGTCCCTGACAAATTGATGCATAGATGTAAGTAGAAATAATTATCAAGTTATGATATTCTCCTGATATAGGATCGCAACCGTCTGTTGTGCAGGCATTGTTGTCATTCTCGATCGGATTTAAAACATGCGTTGGACCATTTAAAGAATTACATGCATCCGTTGTACAAACATTGTTATCATCGATATTTACAGGGCTGTGAGAAATTAATCCAGTTAATGAATCACAGCCATCTATAGTGCAAGCATCATTATCGTCAGTATTAACTGGATTATGGAAAACTCCAATTAAAGAATCACAACCATCAATAGTACATTCATTGTTATCATCAATTGAAACTAGGTTGTGAGAAATTAATCCAGTTAATGAATCACAGCCGTCTATGGTGCAAGCATCATTATCATCAGCGTTAACTGTGTTATGAAATATTCCTGTTGCAGAATCACATCCATCAATAGTACATTCATTGTTATCATCAATTGAAACTAAGTTGTGAGAAATTAATCCAGTTAATGAATCACAGCCGTCTATGGTGCAAGCATTATTATCATCAGCGTTTATTGTGTTATGAAATATTCCTGTTGCAGAATCACAGCCATCGGTTGTACAAACATTTCCATCGTCTATGTTTATTGGCGTATGTGTAATAGTTGGAGATAAAGAGGTTGCAGTAATTTTTAATTTGGCATGCTCAAAAGTTCCTCCATCTTGATTATATGGATCAATAAAGAACAATATCCAGCTTCCGTTAGGATTTCTTCCGTTAAAAACAGAAAAAGACATTGGCGTAGCGGAATGATGACTTTGATTGTATGGAATTACTGGAACCAAATTACCTGGTGATGGAACCGATCCAGACAGAACAATATTTGTTCCTGTATTTGACCAATGATATGGAGCTGTAGGAATGAATCCACCTGGAGTTTGCCCAAATTCAATTTTTGCAACTGATGTAGGATTTAAAAGTCCCACCTCAATATTTAATAAGGGTGGCGATGAGGGCGTGCGTAAGTACATGAAAATATCTGTACCCCAAGTATGTGCCATATTTAGATCAAATTCAAAATCAATTATTCCGTAACCTTCAGGGAAACTGTTAACAGGTAGAAACACTTGAGTAAAAGTAGTTGTACTAGTTATTGATGCCCATGTAAATGGGAAGTTTGCATAAGTTGGATCTCCATTTCCTTCAGAAAGAGTGGTAATAGTAATTGTATCAAAATTACAACCATCTATTGTACATGCATTTCCATCGTCAACAATTATCGGAATATGAAAAACACCATTTGATGAATCGCATCCATCTATAGTGCATGGATTACCATCATTCGTGTTAATTGCAATATGTGTAATTGATCCTGTTACTGTATTACAAGCATCGGTAGTACATAAATTTCCATCCTCGATATTAACGGCGGTGTGTGTAATTATTCCTGTTGAGCTAATGCAGGCATCAATTGTACAAAGATTGCCATCATCGGTATTAACAGGTGTAATAGTTACAACATTTATTAAACTATTGCAGGCATCAATGGTACATAAATTACCGTCTTCGAAATGGGCTATTGTATGGGTAATTAAACCATTCAAACTATTGCAAGCATCGGTAGTGCATACATTCCCATCATCAGCATTGACCAGTGTGTGCGTGATTGTACCTGTTGAACTATTGCAAGCATCGGTTGTACATAAATTACCATCTTCAATATTTGCTGTTGTATGGGTAATTAAACCATTCAAACTAATGCAAGCATCTGTAGTACATACATTACCATCATCGGTATTGACCGGTGTATGTGTAATTACACCTGTTGAACTAGTGCAAGCATCGGTAGTACATACATTAAAATCATCTGTAATAACCGGGTTATGAAATACACCTGTAGCGGTATTACATCCATCAGTTGTACAAAAATTATTATCATCAATATTTGCTCCCGGATTTATTGCGAATTGAGCTGTATTGGATGTACAAGGAATGTTTGTATTAACTATTACTGTATGTGAACCTTCAGAAAGTCCTGTAATAATAAAAGGATTTGAAGAATATGTTACTGGGGTAAGCCCATCTAAAATGTAATTACCGTTACTTGAAAAACCGCTACCGGTTAATGTTACTCTGGCACTTCCGTTTGATAATCCAATACATTTTGGTGCCGTAATTTGATCCAAAGTTGCAAATACCGAACACGAAATGATGCATGAAAATGGTGGGTTGCCTTCAACAATTTGGTGAGAGGCATGGGTGGCATCTGATCCTTGTGTACTTCCATTTAAATACAATCCAATAAGTGTTCTAGAAGTAGTATTAGTTCCAGTCAAATATTTAAAGACAAAATTTGGAGTAGCGCCGGAAGAAAAATTAACTGAATTTATCATTCTGAATTTCCCTAGTCGTATTCCAGGAGGAAGTGGAAGTACCAATGCAGAGGATGAAGGAGCTGCAATTGCAGATAGCATTCGAATTTGTTTACTGGTTTGGTTTATATGCCAATTTGGAGATTGCTGCCCACCTGAAATTGGTAAAGATGGATCTCCAGTTCCCGGAACAAAAGCTCCTGTAATTAATCCACCATTTGCCATTCCTGCATAATCAAAATCAATACCCGCCTGAAAGTAGCTAAATTTTTGTGGAACATTTCCCGTATACTCTATCCAGATTTCAAATTCAATAGTTTTACAATCGACGTAATTAATATTTTTTAAATATAAATTTGACGTTGTGTCTGCTTCCTGACATTCTCCATTCGTTTCAAATAATAGTAAGAATGAAAAACTAAAAAAAACAATAATTAAGCTTGTTACTTTTGATTTCATACTTTTATTATTAAAATATTCAAAATAAAACTTACCATTTGATTAATATGAAATCAATGAAATTGTTATTCCAAATCAATTCTTACAACTTCAAAACCGGTCAATAATTACAATGTCTTTTACAAATGAACAAAATAGTTTAATGAAACTATTGAATATTACCAAATATAATAAAAAGCAGGATTTAAACAAATCAACTAAGTCATTAAACTCCAAATTCTAATTTTTGCCATTGGTTTCGCCCGCTGTCCAAGATTGTAAATCAATACTGTTCGAAACCTTACGGTTCGTAAAGGGTGTTAAATTTATCCAAATCTCCTCCACAGAGTAGTATTATTTGTCCAATCATAACCAGGCTGTGCAGGATTTGCAATCACTACTGTTCGGAACCTTTATAAACATTAGTTATTTAATAAAAAACAAAGATATCAATTTGATTTATTAGTTTATGCACGTATAATATTCATGCGTGTCAAAGAATTATTACAACTTATTCCTGAAGAAGAACTAAACGTTCTTGCAATTGAAACTCAAGTTGATCATCAGGTAAAAAAACTGAGTGGTCTGATCATGTTTCAGCTCATTCTCTTTTCGATGATAAATCGAAAGCGAATTAGTCTTCGAGTGATGGAAGAATTTTTACGCTCTTCAAGTTTCAGAACCCTTTCAAATCAGTCAGAAATTGATGCGAAGTATAATTCGTTATCTGATCGAATATCAATGATAAAAGCTGAATATTTCGAACAAATATTTCATAAAGTATATGACAGATTTTCTAAATACCTGGGTGAAGAAAATGATATAACACGTTATGACAGCACAATGGTTGCTGTGTCATGCAAATTGTTTAGTTGGGGAATGAAGGTTGGGCCAAATTCCAAAACAGATAAACACCAAATTAAATTTACAATGGGGATGCATGGAAGTTTGCCATCTCATTTAGAAATATTTTCTGAACAAGTTGATTTGGCAGAAGATATTGCTTTAAGAAAAGCAATTCTTAATGATCCCAAAAGCCGCGAAAGACCGGTTGTTTTTGACCGAGGATTAAAATCTAAAAAGGCTTTCGAAGAATTTAGTAATGATAACATCTGGTTCATTACAA
>JANLOW010000461.1:0-1623 GCA_031366785.1 Bacteroidota bacterium
TTCCGGAGACTTTGTACTACAAAAGCTTGATCGACTCGAATATGGTTGGGAAACAGAATTTGATTCACCGCCTGATTGGATGCAAGCTCCATATCCATGGGATTGGGTGATAGAAGTAAAGAGAATGAAATAAATATTGAAATATAAATTATTTTATTTCCCATATTCGTTATTTTATTTTATTTATGAAGTTGGTTAATACCCCGCAGTTCTACTGCGGAAATAGATACTCCTTTTGATACCTCGCAGCTCTGCTGCGGGGTTATTCATTTTTCTGAATTTTAATAACTATTTCAGCAATTATCTCTTTTACATTTACATGATTACCATCGAAAACATGTTCGGTGGAATGGCCACCAGCTGTGACTTCTTTAAACCATGCACTTTCTGAAATTCCTTCAACAATTTGTTGTTTATCAGGAAGCAGGTAAATAATTTTCGTTGCGAAACTTTGCGTAACGTAGCGTCTTTGCGTTAAAGTTTTACTTGGCAATAAAAAAAACTACAAATTGTTCACAACACGCCTGATACCATTTAAAGGACACATTAAAAATGACATAGCAAGTAGGTCAATAATTTTCGTTGCGAAACTTTGCGTAACGTAGCGTCTTTGCGTTAAAGTTTTACTTGGCATTATAATAACATACCTACAAATTGTTCACAACATGTCTGATTCCATTTAAAGGACACATTAAAAACGAAATGGCAAGTGGGTCAATAATTTTCGTTGCGAAACTTTGCGTATCGTAGCGCCTTTGCGTTAAAGTTTTACCTGGCATTAAAAAAACATACCTACAAATTGTTCACAACACGTCTGATTCCATCCTTCAATAAAGGAACATTGAAATTAATCAGTAAACCAAGTTTACATTGCGATAATTTCAGGTAGGTAAGTACTTGTGCGAAATATATTTCATTAAGAGCATCCACTGCTTTTACTTCAACAATTACTTTGTTCTCTACAAACAGATCTGAGCGGTATCCTACTTCCAGTTTAATATCTTTATATATTAACGGAACAGGTTTTTCTTTAACTACGATTAATCCTCTGAGTTTTGTTTCATGATAGAGGCATTCTTTATAAACGGATTCAAGCAATCCCGGACCAAATGCCCGATGAATAGTAAAAGCAGAATCAAGTAAAATTTTAGAAACTTCATTTTCATTCATTATATAAAATTAGATTGATCATTTTACTACGACAACCGCTTGTTTTAAGTTTTTTATTTTAGGTTTTTAAGTAATTCAATGGTGTAATTTTAACGCAAAGTGCGCTACGATTCGCAAAGTTTCGCAACGAAAAAAAATAGAAAATCATGCTCCAATGGATCAGCAAAACTCACCGGATTTTCTCCATAAGCAAAATAACCGTTTGAGAATTGATTCATCGGATCCATTTGATTCCATTTGGCAATGGCCGGGTCGTAACTTCTGTAGGTGGCAAGATAATTAAATAAGTTGTTGTGAGTTTCGTATTGTACTCCATTGAATTTGTAATCGTTGGCAGCAATTTTTGAAGCATTATGTAAATAATTTTAATAAAATTTCTAAAATTAGTTTGATGTAAAAACAAAGAAGCCCCTATTTTAGCGGGCTTTGTGTTACTCCTCTTTTAATTGTGTT
>JANLOW010000503.1:0-1558 GCA_031366785.1 Bacteroidota bacterium
TTTACTTAAAAAAGAATATCACTTGGAATAATAAACTATGAGAAAAGTTAAAAATTGAATTTTGAATTCAAAAAGCATTTACAGATTAATTTAAAATTCAATATTTAAAATTCAAAATATCAAAATATGGAAGTACACCAGCATGCACATTCTTCACGTAAAAAATGGACTGATTATTTTTGGGAGTTTTTAATGTTGTTTCTGGCTGTCTTCTGCGGTTTTCTGGCAGAGTATCAGTTGGAGCATGTAATAGAACGCAATAGAGAAAAAGAGTTTATTCAAACTTTTATAGAAGATTTAAAAACGGATACGACAGCAATACGACGAAACATCATCTTTCGAAAAAAAAAGATGGAACAAATGGACTCCTTAATGCTTCTGTTAAGCAATCAAAAAATTAAAGGGTATGAAAAAGACCTTTATTATTTTGGGAGGATACTTATTAGAACAAGTAGGTTTCAGAGTAATGACAGAACAATTACACAATTAAAAAATTCCGGTTCATTGCGATTGATAAGGAGTGAACAAGTGGCAGATAGTATTATGTCCTATCAAAAATTAGTAGAAACATTATTTTTGAACCATGAAGATGAACGAACCGAACGATATAACACCTACCCGATAATATCTCATATGTTTAACCCTTTTGTGTTTGATAAAATGGTAACAATTGATGGAATAAAACGGCTTGATTACAATCCACCTTTACGATCTTACGATACTAATTTACAGCAAGACCTTGCTTTTTATATTCACCAGATAAAAGGAAGCACATTCATAATAGAAGCGAGACTAGAACTATTGAATAATAGAGCAATAAATTTGCTTACATTATTAAAAAGAGAATATCATCTGGAATGATAGATATACACGAAAGACCTTTGAAAAACTCTCAGGGATTCATCATATAACGTTGATTGTATTCGCACCTTTGATTTCTAACTGATATATTCTTGAGCTCATACAAGCAACTGGCCGGGCAAACTGCTATTTATGGTTTAAGCAGCATCGTAGGCCGATTACTTAATGTTTTATTGGTTCCTATTTACACCCGAATTTTCGCAGTAGGCGAATATGGTATTGTAACACAAGTTTATGCTTATGTTGCTTTCTTTAATATACTTTTTACTTATGGACTAGGAACAGCATTTTTTAAATTTATTCAATCTGAAAAAGAAAACGGGAAAGTATATTCAACAAGTCTTATTTCTATAGTGGTAAGTTCTTTGTGTTTTGCTTTAGTAATCATCCTATTTTCTGAACCTATTGCATCCTTTATTCTAAAAGGTTCTTCCGAGGGCTCTTATTACATTAAGATTTTTGCCGGCATTCTTGCCACCGATGCAATTACTGCAATTCCTTTTGCCAAACTTCGTCAGGAAAACAGAGCCAAGCGATTCGCCTTTCTAAGATTAGTAAATATTGGTATTTACATTGGACTTAATTTATTTTTTCTTTTAGTGTGCCCGGCTTTATTAAAAACGGGATCTTATTCGTGGCTGCATGTTATATATAATCCGGCTATAGGTGTTGGTTATGTTTTTATATCAAACCTTTT
>JANLOW010000509.1:0-1884 GCA_031366785.1 Bacteroidota bacterium
GGCTGGCTTTTTGTAAACGGTAAAGGATCCGGAAGCAATTTCAACCGAAAATACAGATTTACCGATATATGGTTTAATAAAAATGGTGTTTGGCAATTAATAGCAGCTCAGGATTATTTACTTCCTTAATTTAATTGAGATAATTTAAGTGATACTGGTGCTATATAACTAGATTGTTCGATGTGGTAAAATAATCTTTGTTTGGAATGAATTCTATCTAAATCAACACTGATCCGTTATTTATTACAAGTTCAGAGCCTTATTGAAACGCAGTAAAATTAGATGGAATATTATTTATCTTTTTCCTACTCTTCTTTTTTAGAATCGTCTTGAGTTACTTTATCGTCTTGTGAAACTTTTTTTTGTTTTGACTCATGATAACGTTCAATAAAATTAATTGGGGGAAGTATTATGGGATTTGCTCCACCTGAAAGAAATAAATTTGAAATAAATGCACGTATGTAAGGAAAAATTATAGATGGTGCACTTATTTGAGTATAGTTTTCTTTTATATTATGATCAACTTCCCCATCGATTTTAAAAAAAGCAACAACTTGTATTTGAGCGTTAAAATTAACTTCCAAGCCATTCATGTCTATAATAAAAACAGAGTTAAAAATCAATTCGTTTTGAGGGTTAGGAAATTCAGTTAAGAATTGAATATTAACTTCAAATACGGGATCTTTTTCTAAGTCTTCGCGATTAAATAAAACTTTTGTAACCTTAAACCCATTAAAAACTAAGGTTGGAATATTAGTAGACATATTGTTTATGCTGCAAGAGGATATTCTCCTTCAAAATTTGGTTTCTCTGAACGAATGATAATCTTATTAGTTAAGGATTTGTAACTACTTGAGCCATGCTCTCCAGAATATATTTTTGACCATTTCTCTGAATCTACTTTTACTTTATGTTCTATCATAGCGGCTTTCATTTTAAGCTCCATTTCTCGCATAGCTTTTTTAGCCGCACGATTATCCATCCAAGTTTCCCATGCGATATCTGTAAATGAGTTCATTAAATCGTAAAATTGCTTATCTAATTTTTCCCAGTTTGCCATGTTTTTTATTATTAAATATCTGTTCCACTTATTTAAGGACAAAGAAATTTAGCTTGATGTTTAAATTCATAAATTAATTCAGGATTATTTACCCGTATCTGTATTCTTTTCTTATAGTAATATCCAGTTACTTTTACCAACTCATTATTTTCTGGCACATCTTGAAATCTAATTGCCTCTATGTCTTCCCATAAATTATGATCTGCAATGAAGTCATTAAACTCTTCTAATAAAGGTCGAATCCTATATTTTTTAAAATACTTTTCAGCAAAGTATTCAATTTTTTCTACAAATTTTATGTAATCTTTTTCATTAAAAACGGTATCGATAAATGCATCGTCATCAATTATTAATGTTGCATCATATATATCATATATTCTTGTAAAATTGTCTTTATAACATTTCTTTGCTCGGCCCCACCAGGCTGCAAATTCATAATCTTGCCAAAAGTAAAATCCATCACCAAGCCATTGATCATGACCTTCGCCCGGCATTGGTGCATAAAGAACTTTATCTTTCTCCTTTCTTTTTTGTGTATGATAACATTTGATCTTAATCATTATGATCATTTGTACAAAGCAATATATAATGTAAGTACGATTTAATAAACATTTAATTGTAAAAAGGGTTTTAAATTGGTCAGGAATCTATCTTTTTTTTATTATTTTAAGATTCAAAAAGTCAATAAAATATTAATTTACAGGTATTTAACGATTTTTCTAAGTGAACCCGGAGGGAGTCGAACCCCCAACCTCCTGATCCGTAGTCAGGTGCTCTATCCAATTAAGCTACGGGTCCTATTTTGAAAATAAGTTGATTTTTTT
>JANLOW010000034.1:0-2424 GCA_031366785.1 Bacteroidota bacterium
GGAACAGTAAAAACAATATTATAATAATTTAATTCAAGAAAAACATTTGCTGTATCGTAAATGGCAGCAGATATTTGAAAAGCATCTCCGGAATCAAGATTTGTAGTATAATATAGCCGGAGAGTATTATAATACTGATTAACCGGAAAATTACATCCGAGGTATGGAGAAACTAAATTAGAACCATTAAAATTAATAACATTCCCTTTTGCAGCAAAACTTCCAGTATATCCGGGAGTTTGAGAAATTAATACATTACTTCCCGTGTTATTGGAATACCAGTTATCAGGATTCATTGGACTTCCACTCCAGTTTTCGAGACTTGAATTAGGAACAGGATCTTGTGCCATTGTTATCGTAGAAATTAAAATTGAGAGTAAGAAAATGTCAAATTTTTTCATAGAAATTAATTTAAGTTAACGTAATTGTAAATTTATTGACAATTAATTACAATAACAAAGAAAACATTTTTAATTAATGGTAGTCTTTCAGAAAAATCAGCGAATTTGATATTTTAATCGTGAGACATTAGCAGCCATTATTACTTGGTTATACATTTATCACATGTGAATTTTTGGAAAACCACCTACTTAACGTTACGACAAAAGAAATTTTCGACCGGCATGACTAATATTTTTCTTTCAGCTCATTTTCTATATTTTCTTTATTACATTAGCAAAAAAATCAATTAGAATGAAAAAAATATTCCTCTTAAGCTCTGTATGTATTTTCTGCCTTTGTCTTTTGTATTCTAAAAGTTACGCACAGAAAAAATCACCTCAAATGAGCAGTATGGCTTTTGATACATCGCTTTTCAATGCCATGCACTGGAGAAGTATTGGCCCGGCTCGTGGAGGAAGATCACTTGCTGTTTGTGGAATTTCATCACAGCCGAATGTGTATTATGCAGGTACTGTTGGTGGAGGTGTATGGAAAACAAGTGATGGTGGTCAGTCATGGAATTGTATAAGCGATTCAACTTTTCACAGCAGTTCTGTTGGTGCTATTGCAATTGCTCCCAGTGATGCGAATTTAATTTATGTAGGAATGGGCGAAGCTGAAATGCGGGGAAATGTTTCTTTTGGTGATGGTGTTTATAAAAGTATGGATGCCGGTAGAACCTGGAAACACCTTGGCTTGAAAAATTCTTTTGCAATTAGTACGATTTTGGTTCATCCACAGAACGCGGAATTACTTTATGTGTGTGCAATGGGTAAAACATATGCTCCAAACAGTGAGAGAGGTTTATATCGAAGTAAAAACGGCGGAACTTCATGGGAAAGAATTTTATTTAAAAATGATAGTACAGGTTGCGTGAATATAGCTTTTGATCCCGGTAATCCAAGAACAATTTATGCAACGCTCTGGCAGGCTTACCGTAATCGCTATTCATTAAGTAGCGGCGGGAATGGATGTGGATTGTATAAGAGCGAAGATGGTGGCGATACATGGAAAAATATTTCAGAAAATCCCGGTTTACCTGTTGGACTTACCGGAAAAATTATGATATGTACTTCTCCTGCAAAACCGGAGCGAGTTTATGCTTCTGTTGAAAATGAGAATGGTGGAATTTTTAAAAGTGATGACAGAGGTGAGCATTGGATGCGAACCACCGACGACAGAAATCTTCGTAAACGTCCATGGTATTTTAGTACCATTGTTGCGGATGCTCAAAATGCAGATGTGATTTACTGTTTAAATGTTCAATTCTGGAAAAGTACAGATGGAGGAGCGAAATTTTTTGAATTAAATGTTCCACATGGCGATAATCATGAAATGTGGATCGATCCGGCTAATCCAAAAAGATTTATTCTTGGCGATGATGGCGGACCATGGGTTACCGTTGACGGCGGAGTAACATATACTGAAGCAGATTTGCCGACAGCGCAATTTTATCATGTAAATCTTGATAATGATTTTCCGTATCACGTTTATGGTGGGCAGCAGGATAATTCTTCAATTCGTATTTCAAGTGGAACAAATAATAGTACTATTGGAAAGCAAGATTGGTATGCTGCAGCGGGTGGAGAATCCGGATATATAGTTCCTGATCCGAAAAATTCTGATATCACTTTTGGCGGAGCATACGGTGGTTATCTGAGTATGTATAATAGGAAGAACGAGCAGTTTAAAGATATTTCAGTTTATCCTGAGGTAGTTTATGGAGCAGGAGCAGAGAGTAAGAAGTATCGTTTCAACTGGACCTACCCGATAAATTTTTCTCCCCACAATCCCGATGTCCTATATGTTTGCTCACAGCATGTACACCGCAGTAATAATCGCGGCGAGAGTTGGGAAGTAATTAGCCCGGATTTAACACGGCATGATTCTTTAACGATGAAACAAAGCGGAGGTCCAATAACAAAAGATAATACAGGAGCAGAAGTGTATGCTGATATTTTCACCTTCGCCGAATCACCTGTG
>JANLOW010000067.1:0-6084 GCA_031366785.1 Bacteroidota bacterium
TTTTTAACAGTTCAATCATCTACTGCACAAAAGAAAAAAAAAGAAGCTCCTCAATTAACGAGAATTGAATTCTTATTCGACGCATCACAAAGTATGTATGGTCAATGGCAAAGCGGCGCCAAAATTGATGTTGCGAAAAAATTGATGCTTCAGTTACTTGATAGTCTGAGATATGTTGGTAATATTGAAATTGCCCTTCGCGTCTATGGTCATTTAAAACCCTATCCTCCGCAGGATTGTGACGATAGTAGATTAGAAGTCCCTTTTTCCAGAGGAAATATACCACAAATCATGAATGTTTTGCAAAAAGTAATTCCCAAAGGAACAACGCCGATTGCACGATCTCTTGAACTTTGCGGAAATGATTTTCCTCAGGATCCTTCCAGAAATATTATCATATTAATAACAGATGGAATAGAAGAATGTGGTGGTGATCCTTGTGCAATTTCACAAATGCTTCAGAAAAAAGGAATTTTTTTAAAGCCATTTGTTATTGGACTCGGTCTGGATATTTCTCTGAAAAAAACTTTTGAATGTGTTGGAAGATATTTTGATGCAACCAATGAAAGTATGTTTAAAGAAGCTTTGAACATAGTCATTTCACAAGCTTTGAACAATACAACTATGCAGGTAAATCTTCTGGACGAAAATCAAAGACCTACAGAAACAAATGTGAATATGACATTTTATGACAGGTTTACGGGACAGATTAAATACAATTTCATACATACATTAAATTCAAAAGGGAATCCGGATACATTAGTAATTGATCCTTTACCGATTTATAAAATTGTTGTTTATACAATTCCTCCTGTTTCAAAAGATTCAATTATATTAACTGCAGGTAAACATACCATTGTTGGAATAGATGCACCTCAAGGAGATTTAATCATGAAATTCGACGGTCCTGTTGAATTTAAAAAAGTGCAAGCAATTATTCGTCAGCATAATCAAACAAAAACATTAAATGTTCAGGATTTTAATGAAGAAGAGAGATATTTAATTGGGAAATACGATATTGAAATACTGACTACACCTCGTATAAACCTTGAAAATGTTGATATTGCACAAAGTAAAACAACAACGCTTAGAGTGCCCAGACCCGGAATTGTAACACTAGTTTCAAACAATCAGGGGTATGGAAGTATTTATACAGAAGATTTTGATAAACTCAATTGGGTTTATAATATGGATGATAACCTGACTAAAGAAACAATTGTTCTTCAACCGGGAAGATATAAAGTAGTATTTCGACCAAAAAATTCGAAAGAAACTATTTATACCATAGAAAAAGATTTTTCTGTTGTCTCCGGAGAATCAAGTATTGTAATATTAAATTGAAAAGAATACTATGAAAAAATTTACCTATTCAGAAAAGAAAGATACCCGTTCAGGTTTTGGAGCTGGTTTGGTTGAACTTGGAAGAAGAAATCCAAATGTAATTGCCTTATGTGCAGATCTCACCGGTTCATTAAAAATGGATGCTTTTGAAAAAGAATTTCCCACGAGATTTTTTCAGATTGGAATTGCAGAAGCTAATATGATGGGAATCGCTGCAGGATTAACCATAGGTGGAAAAATTCCTTTTACCGGAACATTTGCTAATTTTTCTACTGGTCGTGTATACGATCAAATCAGGCAAAGTATTGCATACTCAGACAAGAACGTAAAAATATGCGCCTCGCATGCAGGTATTACCCTTGGCGAAGATGGTGCAACACATCAGATTTTAGAAGATATAGGTATGATGAGAATGCTTCCGGGTATGGTTGTAATTAATACCTGTGATTATAACCAAACAAAAGCAGCAACGCTGGCAATTGCTGATTATATTGGCCCCGTTTACCTTCGTTTCGGTAGACCTGTAGTTCCAAATTTCACCCCGGCCGATCAAAAATTCGAAATAGGCAAGGCATTACTTCTCAATGAAGGAACTGATGTAAGTATTTTTGCAACCGGTCATCTTGTTTGGAAAGCAATAGAAGCCTGCGAAATTCTTTTAGAAAAAGGAATCCATGCCGAGATAATAAACATTCATACCATTAAACCTTTGGATAAAGAGGCTGTCCTAAAATCCGTAAGAAAAACAGGATGTGCAGTTACAGCCGAAGAACACCAGATAAACGGAGGATTAGGTGATGCTATTGCGCATGTTCTTTCAAATAGTTTTCCTTCACCACTTGAATTTGTAGGTATAATGGATGTTTTCGGAGAAAGCGGTGTACCGGAATTGTTAATGAAAAAATACGGTTTGGAAGCAGATAATATTGTTGCTGCAGCCGAAAAAGCAATTAGTAGGAAAAAACAAGAGTTAACGCATTTATAAAAGAGAACCAAGAATCAAGAGTCAACATTAAAATATTGACATAATTATCCTGACTCTTGGTTCTTGATTCTTGATTCTAATCCTTCACGCCCCTTGCCTCAAACCCTTTCTGAAATTACTTCCGGGAAAACTCTTGAATACACTGACAAAGAACTTTTTGAAAAATTTCTTGACGAAAAAACACGTCATTATGCTTTTAATCTTTTAGTAAATCAATACCAGCAAAGACTTTATTGGCATATAAGACGCATTCTTTTGGATCATGATGATACAAACGATGTAATTCAGAATGTTTTTATTAAAGTATGGAAAAACTTTGAAAATTTTCGTCAGGATTCTCAACTATATACCTGGCTCTATCGAATTGCCACTAATGAAGCATTAACTTTTCTGAAACAAAAAAAACGCCGTGCTTTCGTTTCGTTTAGTGATGTTGAATACGAAATGGCAGATTCGCTTAATAATGATCCGCTTTTTACCGGCGATAAAATTCAATTGAAATTACAACAAGCTATTCTTAAACTTCCACCGCAACAAAGACTTGTATTTAATATGAAATATTTTGATGCCATGAAATATGAAAAAATTTCTGAAATTCTTGGGGTAACGATAGGTGCTCTTAAAGCAACCTACCACCATGCGGTAAAAAAAATCAGTAAATATGTTTCTGAGATTTAAACTAATGGCTTTCATCAGCATCATAGAGAAGACAAATGAAAAAGGATATAAATAAAGAGGAAGAAAAGTTGAGAAATATATTAAAAGGGAATAACCCATTTAATGTTCCTCCTGCTTATTTCGAAGATTTACCAGGAAAGATGATGGAACAAATAAATACATTACCTGATTTTAACAAACACTCTATAATAAATCCATTTAATGTTCCTGATGGCTATTTCGAAAATCTTCCATCCATTGTTTCTGAAAATATTTTAATCCGTAAATCTAAACTTGAATTATGGCTATCTTCCATTCAACGACCAAGAATTGCAATACCAATAGCTTTTGCTACTATAATTATTCTTGCCGGATTATTTTATTACAAGCAAAGCTCAGTTTCAAACCTGCCTGTTCAAGAATTAACCGCAGAGGATCTTTCTAATTCATCCTATATTCAATCCATTGATGAAGATTTTTTTGTAGATGTGTTAGCCGGCCAAACTATTGACAATTCAAATGAAAGCATAGAACAATATTTAATTGATAATAATATAGAAATAAACCAAATAGAAAATAAATTATAATAAAATGAAAAATATATTTTTACTTACTTTTCTTCTTTGCACAATTACAATTATTGCACAAGAAAGGCGTCCTGCAAAAGAACGGGTTGATGCAATGAAAATTGGTTTTCTGACCGAACGACTTAATCTGACATCAGAAGAAGCTAAAACCTTTTGGCCTGTTTACAATATGTATTCAGACGAATTAGAAAAACTTAGAAAAGGCCGTCGGGAAAATATTATCAATGCAAAAGAAAACTTAGACGATTTGAGTGATGCAGAACTAGAAAAAAATGTCGATAACGAAATTATTTTCCGGCAAAATGAATTAGAGATTATTAAAAAATATCATCCTCAATTTAAAAAAATATTACCAATCAGGAAAGTTGCAAAACTTTATAAATCTGAAGATGATTTTAAAAGAAGATTGCTGGAGATGATTCAGGGTCGAAAAGAAGATCGCCGACAGGGCTTACCACCACTGATGCATTAACAAAAAAGGCTTCATTTTTATGAAGCCTTTTTTGTTTTGATAATTTTAAATAATATATAATTGGTTAATGTGATTTATATTCCGAAGTGACTACATAAAGTTCCTTCAGTTTTTCAACAACAAAATCAATTTCTTCTTTTGTATTATACTTGCTGAATGAAAAGCGAACCGATGGCCTGTCAGAGCTTCCATAAAGAGTTTTCAATACATGTGAACCGGTATCAGTTCCTGAAGAACAAGCACTGCCTCCGGAGCATGCAATGCCGGCAATATCAAGATTAAATAAAAGCATCTCTGAATTTTCAGTTGCGGGAAAAGAAACATTTAAAACTGTATACAGGCTCTTCCCAAGTGTATCTCCATTAAATTTAATATCAGGAATATTTGCTTTCAACTTATCAGCCATGTAGTTTTTTAAATCAGTAATTTTTTCTGTATGTTCATCGAGCTGATTAAAAGCTATTTCCATAGCTTTTGCAAGTCCAACGATGCCATATACATTTTCAGTTCCGCCACGCATGTTTCTCTCCTGAGAACCTCCGAAAATAAATGGGTGAATACGTATTTTACTGTTGATGTACAAAAAACCGACGCCTTTGGGGCCATGAAATTTGTGTGATGCACAATTGATGAAATGAACATTTATTTTCTTCAAATCAAATGGAAAATGTGCCATTGTTTGTACAGTATCGCTATGAAAAACCGCATTATATTTTTCACAAATATCACCAACTTCTTTAAACGGTAAAAGATTTCCAATTTCATTATTTCCATGCATGAGACTAACAAGACTTCGATCATTAGATTTCAATAATTCTTCCAAATGAATTAAGTTCACATGTCCGTTTTCATCAAGATCAACAAAGCTTAATTTTATTTTATCATTTTTTGCAAGTTCTTCAAGGGTATGAAGAACTGCATGATGTTCTATTCGGGAAGTAATTGCATGTTTTATTCCCAGGTCGCGCACTGAGCAAAAAATAGCTGTGTTATTTGCTTCAGTGCCGCCACTTGTAAAAAAAATTTCCGATGGTGCTGCATTAAGCAAACGGGCAACTGTTTTTCTGGCATTTTCAATCGCTGTTTTTGTTTCACGACCCCAGGAATGAATAGAAGAAGGGTTGCCGAAACTATTATTCATAACTGATAGCATTGCCTTAATCACTTCCGGATCAAGAGGCGTAGTTGCAGCATTGTCGAGATAAACTTTCATGGTCCAGCTTGTCGATTTATTTAATCAGTTTTTCACTGATCATATCTTTTATATCGAAGATAATCTTTTCCGCAAGATTTTGAGCAGTTGTCTGGGATTGACTTTCTGCATAAATCCTGATTATTGGCTCCGTATTACTTTTCCGTAAATGTACCCACTCTTTGTCAAAATCTATTTTTACTCCGTCTACGGTATTAATAGGTTGTCTTTTATATTTTTCCTGAATACCTTCCAATATTCGATCTACATTGATTTCCGCCGTTAATTCAATTTTATTTTTTGAAATGTAATAATTAGGATAAGAAGCACGTAGCATGGAAGTATTTTTTCCATACTTGGCAAGGTGTGTTAGAAAAAGTGCTATGCCTACTAAAGCATCACGACCATAATGTAAATCAGGGTATATTATACCACCGTTTCCTTCACCGCCTATAACTGCATGGTTTGCTTTCATGGCTTCCACTACGTTCACTTCTCCGACTGCTGCGGCAAAATATTTACCGCCGGCCTTTTCGGTAATATCCCGTAATGCCCGGGTCGAAGATAAATTGGAAACTGTATTTCCTTTCTTATTTTTTAAAATATAATCGGCAACTGCTACGAGTGTATATTCTTCGCCGAACATTTCACCATCTTCACAAACAAGAGCAAGTCTGTCGACATCGGGATCGACTACAATACCCAAATGTGCATTTCTCTTTTTGACTTCCTTGGCTATATCTCCCAAATGTTCAGGAAGCGGTTCAGGATTGTGTGGGAATTGTCCATTGGGTTCACAAAAAAGTTCTATAATATCATCGACTCCCAAAGCTCTTAATAAATCCGGTAC
>JANLOW010000090.1:0-11226 GCA_031366785.1 Bacteroidota bacterium
TATCCGATTTTGCGAATTACTTCGCGGGCAATTTCCTGAACATCAAGATAAGCGGTAGACTTTACTTCACCGCCAAGTACAACTTGACCAGTTGTTACTAATGTTTCGCAAGCAACTTTTGCTTTTGGATCGTATGCTAAAAAATTATCGATTAGAGCATCAGAGATCTGGTCTGCAATTTTATCCGGATGGCCTTCTGATACAGACTCAGAAGTAAATAAATAAGACATAATTTTAATTTTAGGTTAAGTACGGATTAATATGAGAAAAGATTTGATTTAGGTAAAAACCTGCATTAGCATTTTTTTACTGTGGTTGCAATATTGCCGGTAACAGCCGACAATCAAATCTTTCCACTTGTGGAGGCGAATTTAAGAAATTATTGAATACTGATTATTGAATACTAAATATTTATCAAATAGGACAAAAATTACCTATAGAAGCCATATTTTTCAATTTATGTATTAAGTATTCAAGAATTAGTAGTTCTTTCCATTATAAAACACTTGCACTGTATTGTTTCCTACCTCGTATTTAAGCACATTTCCGTTTAAGCTGTATTTATTAATCACTTCATAAGAGACGGTATACGTTTTACCTTTATGGAAAAGCTGTAACCGGCCGCTGTCATCAATCCAGGCAATACCGTCGTTACCTATTTGAAAATCGGAAGGAGCAACATTTTGAAGTGTTGTAATTTCTCCGTTATAGAAAATATTAAAAGTATTATTATAACTGTAAACGATTGAATTTCCTTTCACGTAAAAAAAAGCGGGGCGGTCTGAAAGAATTTTTTTTGACGCACCTTGATGAAAGATTCGAAAGTTGCCCAGATTATCTACATAAGCCATTATTCCAAAACCAACTTTGAAAGAATCAGGTTCAAATGCCTCTACCATTGCTGTATCACCTTTATAAAAAAGTCGGAACTTCTGCTCATAGTCATCAACATAAGCCACAATATCACGACCCACCTGGTAGCTGCGAGGTGCAATATTGTCTAATTGATATGTTGTACCGTGATAAAAAATCGTAAAATAATTAGACTGATTAACCCATGCTACAATATTGGGCCCTGATTTTATTGATTTAGGTTTAGCGATTAAGGCTTCTTCTGCATTTGCCACCCGGCCATTATAATATATGTTTAATGTAGATTGGGCATCATCAAAATATGCAAGAAGGCTATCATTTACGACAAGAATGGATGTATAATAACAAAGTGTTTTCTTTTCTCCTTTATCAAAGACATACAAAACATTTCCTACACGGAATGCAGTAAGGTAATCTGTCATATAATATGAAAAATCTGCAGCATTTACCAATGGAAATGTTTGCCCGTCATAATAAATTTTAAAATCATTTTTATTGTCAATGTAAGCAATTGTATTTCCACCGATTTTATAATTTGAAACCTGAATGTATTCTATTTGCCGTAACAATCCACGATCAAATACCTGAAGGTTTCCACGGTAATCTGTATATGCAGTAATATCCTGTGATTTACAATTGATTGAATAAAAAATTAAAAATGAAAAAAGAATAGAAATAAAAAATTCTTTTCGTTTAATAAATAACATTATATTCTATCTTAAGTTAGTTGCTTGTTAGCTGTTGAAATATGTCTTCCAGCTTTTGTTCTTGTTTTTGCATGGAGAGAATAGTATGGTTATTATCTACAGCCCATTTAAAAAGTACAGAACGTATATCGGTTTTTTCTTTACAAGCAATTCTCCATGTATTTCCTTTTATATTGACGGCTTCACTAATACCGTTTATATTCATCAAATTCTGTTTTTCGATTTGTTTTTCAAATTCAATAATAACAATATCTGATTTCTGAGGCGCTAATCTTAAAACAGAAGTATTTTCATCGGTAACAATCTTTCCTTTATTTATTATTATTACCCTGTCACAAATTGCCTCTACTTCCTGCATGATATGAGTAGATAATAAAACAGTTCTTTCTTTTCCTATAGATTTTATTAAGGCCCGGATTTCTGTAAGTTGATTCGGATCGAGACCTGAAGTTGGCTCATCAAGAATTAAAACCTCAGGCTGATGGATAAGCGCTTGAGCCAGACCAACGCGTTGACGATATCCTTTTGATAAAGAACCGATCTTTTTCTTCTGCTCCAGTTGAAGTCCGGTAATCGAAATCATTTCATTGATCTGTTTATTTACATTTCCTTTTAATTGGTAAATTCCGGCAATAAATTCCAGGTATTCTTTAACATACATTTCCGGGTAAAGCGGATTGTGCTCCGGTAAATATCCTATCCGTTTTCGAACTTCGATCGACGCTTCATTTACGTCAAAGCCACATACACTTGCTGTTCCTGATGTTTGTGGAATAAAACAAGTGAGTATTTTCATCATAGTCGATTTTCCGGCTCCATTCAAGCCAAGAAAGCCAACAACCTGTCCAAGCCCTACTTCGAAGGAAATGTCATCAAGGGCTTTTTGATTTCCATAAAATTTTGAAATATTTTTTACTGAGATAGACAATGCAGAGTATGTATTAAATAGTTTTATGTTAAAAATTTAATGGTTGAACAAGGTACAAACTTAATTGGAAAGACTTTTCGGTTTTTAATTTTTACTTGTTAGAAATTGCATATGTTATATCTATCAGGACTTAAACATTATCTTCGCTTCATGCAAGGTACGGTCATTAAGTCGACAGGCAATCAATACAGGGTTTTATTAACCAATGGAAATATTGTGTTTTGTAAAATAAAGGGAAATCTTCGATTGAAAGATTTTGAAGCGACTAATCCATTAACTGTAGGGGATAAAGTGGAAGTAGAACTCAATGAAAATATTGATACTGATTTTTTTTGGATTACTGAAATTCAGGAACGAAAAAATTATATCATACGAAAATCAGTAAAACTTTCCAGCCAGGTTCAGATTATTGCTGCTAATATTGACCGTGCCTTTGTTGTCGCAACACCTGTTTTTCCTAAAACTTCGCTAGGTTTCATTGACCGTTTTCTTGCAACAGCAGAAGCCTACAGCTTATCAGCCGGAATTATCTGGAATAAATGCGATATCTATGATGATAATGTTTGGAGCCTGGTAAAAGAATTGAAAAAACTTTATGAAGGAATAAATTATAAAGTCTTTCCGGTATCAGCAATTACTGGTGAAGGAATTGATGATTTGAAAACAGAACTCAAAGGAAAAGTAAGTTTGTTTTCCGGCCATAGCGGCGTTGGAAAATCTTCACTTATAAATGCTTTAATTCCGGGAACGAATCTTAAAACCGCCAAAATCTCTGCACAACACATGAAAGGAATTCATACAACAACCTTTGCAGAAATGCATAGGCTGCCGGAGGGTGGATTTATTATTGACACTCCCGGAATAAGAGAATTTGGCACGATAGATTTTAACAAATATGAAGTTTCTCATTTCTTTCCTGATATTTTTGCTGTTGCAAAAAATTGCAAATTCAATAATTGCCTGCATTACACAGAAAAGGATTGTGCAGTAAAACCTGCAGTTGAGAAAGGTGAAATTGCCCTTAGCAGGTTCGAAAGTTATCTTAGTATTATGAGCGGTCGGGATATATTTAAATGAATTGATATTTTACCAAGTTTCTCAAAAAGTATCTCATGCGGATTTTGATTCAACGTGTTTCACAGGCTTCTGTCACTATTGGAGACAAAATAAAATCGTCCATCGGTTCCGGACTTTTATTATTTGTCGGCATTGAAGAAGCCGATGGTGCTGATGATATTGAATGGCTTGCCGGAAAAATTTGCCGATTAAGAATTTTTGATGATGTCAATGGAATTATGAATCTTTCTATTCAAGAGGTTAATGGAGAAATTCTTGTAATCAGTCAATTTACACTTCATGCCATGGTGAAAAAAGGAAATCGCCCTTCATACATTCGGGCGGCAAGACCGGAAATTGCAATTCCTTTGTATGAAAGTTTTCTGGAAATTATTAAAGAAACATCCCGGCTAAATGTTTTTTCTGGAGAATTCGGTGCCGATATGAAAATTAATTTAATAAATGATGGACCCGTCACAATTTATATAGACTCAAAAATAAGAGAATGAATTCAAGTTTAACACTACAAGAAGCCCAATCAATAGTCGATAAATGGATAGAAAAATATGGAGTTCGTTATTTTAATGAACTTACAAATATGGCAATTCTTACAGAAGAAGTTGGTGAAGTTGCACGAATTATAGCTCGTGTCTATGGAGAACAATCCTCTAAATCCTCAGACCTTAAAAAGGAATTACCCGATGAATTAGCCGATGTTTTATTTGTATTGATTTGTATTGCCAATCAAACCGGAATAAACCTTACTGAAGCTTTTCATAATAATCTGGAAAAAAAAACCAGCAGAGATTCAAAAAGACACTGGCAGAATCCGGCATTGTAGATAACAGGTTTTGTGTTTTTCTATTAATATTAGTAAGCAATTAAATTAAACTAAATCAATTTCTACGCGGTTTTACAACCACCTTCTTTAATCAGCTACATTTTTAGTTAGTGTTTCCCGAAAAAAATACCTCAGATCAATTGTTAGATAACTACCCGATAATTCATTTTGAATAATAAAGTCATTGTTGCCATGATAATATCCAACCTTAGACAAATAAATAAATGAAAATGGTTTTTGGAAAGATGCACCAATATATAAAATACCGCTTTTATCTGTACGATATTCCCAGCCAATATTTGCCGAAATTGACGGTTGAAAAATATGATTTCGGAAAGCAACGTGACTAAAACTCGAATCGGATGTTTTTATACTACTTGGATACATATCAAGTACCGGACCCATTGACCCATTTATATATATTTTTTCTCCAAGTTGAGTATAAATCATTAAAACTGCTGGTATCTCATAACTAATAATTCTAAAAGTTGAATTATCATTAAAAGTTCCTTCTGAAATGTTAAGGGTATATTTTCTTTTTACATAATTGATGCCTGTTTCAAAAGCCAATAAATTTGTAAAGTTGTGTCGAACAACCAGCCCTCCGCTAAACCCTGATGTTAATTTTGTTTCGAAATGTACATTGTTCAAATCATTGGTAATTTTTCCTGTCCCAAGGAAAGAAAAAGGTAGTATAGGTTTGTATTGTATACCGGCGATAGTCTTGCCTTTTTGTGAAAAGCAATTCATCCCAAATGATAAAATAAAAAGAGGCAGTAAAAAAAAAATTCTCATTAATAAAAGTTCATCGAAATTACTCCGTGGTTTTTATTCTATTAAGAAAGCTCATCAAAGCAATCCAATATTCGTGATTGGATGGTGAATCAGCCCACAATACTTTCGAGCCATGACCTCCTTTTGAAGCCGGTATATATTGGATTTTAACCCTGGAATTGATATCCTTTAAAAGATCTGTTACAGAATCGGCTTCTGCAAGAGAAGAAGTAGCAAATATTGGTTTTGTTAGTGTTTGAATATGATTGCTAATGTATTTTCTATCCTCGAAATATTCGCCCGGACTAAAAACAATTACAGATCCAACCTTATCATTTTCAGTAGCTATTTTCAATGCTAAAGAAGCAGAATAGGAGCTACCGAAAATGGTGATCGGACGTTTGTATTTCTCAAACAAATAATCAACGGCAGCCGATATATCCTGCTCTGCATCGATATAAGAAGGCACTATTTTTTTAATTCGGGCTTCTTCCGCCGTTTCATTTTTTACTCCGTTTACTTCATCTCCGACACGCTGATCAAGTGCCAGACAATTAAATCCTAATTTATTTAACCTAAGTGCTGTTTCAATATATTCTCCACGGCTATAGCCTGCCTGATGACATAATAAAATTACCGGAAAATTACTGCTAACCGGATACCAGTCTGCTGTTATTTTCAGCCCATCTTTCGAAGGAAATATAAGTTTAAGTTGTGCTGAGGAAACTTGAATGGTCATTGCAAATAAAATGACGATAAGTGTTTTTTTCATTTCCGTAATTTGAAGCAAGTTATGAATTGATATTAGATTTTCGAAATCTGCAGATTTTGACAAAGTTCGAAAAGAAGTACGAAGATATATAATGAATAAAATAATTTTATAAACGGACTATTTAACTTTTAAGACATTCATGTTAAAAAGTCATATTAATACTATTCCAAACTCCTTTGCAAGCTACATTCAATAATAATGAATAGTTCTCGTTCACTAACATTACAATGTTTAAAAGTACATGTATTATAAAGTCATCATCAGGTGTGGTTGACTAATTTGCAAGCTATTTCAATCTCCAAAAAATGTACGGAATAATTCTTCAGATTTCACAAGGACCAACATCTGTTTTAGACACAGCCAATGCGGCCGGAGCTCTAATTCCACCGCCAATAACACAGTCTATTTCATTGTGGGATATGGCCGTAAAGGGTGGTCCGATTCTTATACCTATTGCTTTACTGTCGGTAATAGCTTTTTATATTTTCTTTGAAAGGCTTTTTACCATTCGACGATATTCCAAAATTGACATGAATTTCATGCATCAGATTCGCGATTTTGTACATAATGGAAATGTTGATGCAGCCAAAATGTTGTGTAGGAACACAAAAACGCCCGTTGCACGCATGATCGAAAAAGGAATAATGCGACTAGGGAAACCCGTCAGAGAAATTGAAAGCGCCATAGAAAATGTCGGTAAGCTTGAGATTTATAAACTCGAAAAAAATATGGGCTTTCTTGCTACCATTGCCGGTATTGCTCCCATGTTCGGATTTTTGGGAACTATATTCGGAGTAATAAAAATATTTTATGAAATTGCGCAGCAAAATAGTCTTGAGATCAATACTATTTCAGGTGGTTTATACGTAAAAATGATTTCAAGCGCAAGCGGTTTACTAGTCGGTATGCTTGCCTATGGCGCTTATCATTACCTGGTTCATTTACTGGATAGGGTTATCAATAAAATGGAAATAAACGCCGTTGAATTTATAGACCTTCTTGAAGAACCTGTTAAAGCTTAAACTTCCGGATTTCATTAACCGTTTAGACAATACACTTTAATAAATTATAACCTTATTCAATGAATCTCAGAAGAAGAAATCGTGCAGTCGGTGAAGTATATTCTGCTTCACTTAACGATATAATGTTTTTCCTGCTTTTGTTTTTTCTTATTACCTCAACAATGGCAACACCAAATGTATTAAAACTGCTTTTACCTAATGCTAAAAGCAGTACACAGTCTGTGAAACATCCTATTACCATTTCCGTTACAGAAGACTTGCAATACGCACTTAATAATACTCCTATTAGTTCTGAAGAACTCGAACCTGCTTTAGTAAAACTTATTGCCGGCCAGCCTGATCCTACAGCACTATTAAAAGTAGATAAAACTGTTCAGGTACAAAATCTTGTTGATCTACTCGACATTGGAAACCGTTTGAAAATAAAAATGGTTTTAGCAACTCATTCCTCGAAGAAATAATAACCATGGATGCTACCATCCGTTCCCGCTCTGCAATCCTAACAATTGCTTTACATGCTGCATTGTTTTTGATATTGCTTTTTACATTAATGACTACAACCATTCCTCCTTTTCCCGAAGCAGGCGGTGGCGGCGGCGTTCTGGTAAATATCGGTATACTTGATGAAGCCGCAGGTGATATTCAACCAATGTCAGAAAACATTACCAAAGAAAAGGTAGTGGAAAAAGTGAAACCTGCGAATGCACAGGAAGAAAAAGTAGTTACTCAGGATTTTGAAGAATCACCTATTGCCAAAGAAGCCAAAGTTGACAAGAAACTTATTACTCCTGTAAAGACTGAAGTAAAGACAGAAATAAAACCAAAAGTAGAGCCTGTTAAAAAAGCCGATCCTAACGCTTTATATAAAGGAAGTACAACAGCAAGTAAGTCTCAGGGAACCGGTGCAGGTAAAGGTGATCAGGGCGATCCTGCCGGCGATCCAAATTCTAAATACACAGGTAAAAATGGTAATGGTTCCGGTGGTCCGGGAAATGGAACCGGCAATGGACCGGGTTCGGGTCCGGGAAAAGACGGTATTTCTTTTTCACTGGCCGGCAGACACATGGTTCGCACGCCTCAAATCAATGACCGCTCTCAAGAAACGGGGAAAGTCGTGGTCGATATTACCGTCGATAAAGAAGGAAATGTTTCCGCAGCAATTCCCGGAGGCAGAGGATCAACAACAACTTCTTCCCTTTTGTTTAAGCTCGCTAAAGATGCGGCAATGAAAGCAAAATTCAATCCATCATCCGACGAAGCCGAAATTCAAAAAGGAACAATTACATTCGTGTTTCTCGTCCAATAAATACCGCTGATAAGATTGATAAAATGATGTTGCAGATTTGGGCAAGAATTTGAATGATGTTTTTTGAAGCGGTTAGTTTTTTCTTTTAACACTATGCTATCCCGCTTTTCGCTGCAACCGCAAAAAAGCGGTTTCCGCTGCAATCGGGGCTAGTTATAAAAGTTCATAACTTCGCTCAAATAAAATTCTCAAATTTTCAATTTTTGTGAATTACTCCGAGACACTTGAATACTTATTCAGCCGGCTTCCGATGTTTCATCGTATTGGTGTTGCCGCCTATAAAGCAGATTTAAAAAACATCCTTGCCTTATCAGAAATTTTAAATTATCCTGAGAAAAAAATCAAATGCATTCATGTCGCCGGTACCAATGGAAAAGGATCTGTATCACATATGATTGCTTCTGTATTGCAAGAGTCAGGTTACAAAACAGGGCTTTTTACTTCACCACATCTGAAAGACTTTCGCGAAAGGATTCGCATTAATGGAAGAATGATCGATGAAGAAACAATTTCTGATTTTATAGAAAAACATAAAAAATCTTTTGATGTTATCGAGCCAAGTTTTTTTGAATGGACAACAGCTTTGGCTTTTAAATATTTCGAAGAAGAGAAAGTTGATTTAGCAGTAATCGAAACTGGTTTAGGCGGAAGATTAGATTCTACCAATATAATTACTCCTGAATTATCTATTATTACGAATATCAGTTTTGATCACATGCAATTGCTTGGCGATACGCTCGAAAAAATTGCAACGGAGAAAGCAGGAATAATTAAAAAAAGTATTGCTGTAGTTGTCGGTGAGAGACAAAAAGAAAGTGAAAACATTTTTATTGATAAAGCAGAGGAAACAAATTCATCCATAGTTTTCGCATCTGATCATTACCAGTCCGAAATCATTTCTTTAGTTAACGAAGTTCAAACTTTTCGTATTCGTAAAAATGATAAAATTTTGTACGATAAATTATCCATCGATCTTTCGGGAGCTTATCAACTCAGAAACATTTGCACAGTCATACAATCGCTCGAATTATTAAAAAAGAAATTTTCAAAAATTGATGACGATAAAATGATAAACGGTTTGCAAAAAATTAAAGCAAACACCGGACTTCTTGGCCGCTGGGAGGTAATCGGTAAAAATCCATTAATTATTGCCGATGTTGGTCACAATGAAGCCGGAATAAAATACGTAATGGATCAGCTTAACAGCATGCTCGAAAAAAACCAAGACATTAAGACTCAAAACAAACCTAAACTCCATATTGTCTTCGGCATTGTCAACGATAAAGATCCATCACACATTCTTGCTATTCTTCCAAAACACGCTTCATATTATTTTTGCCAAGCAAATATTCCGCGAGCATTGGATGCTGATGAATTAAAAAAAACAGGTGTTTCTTTTAATATTTTCGGAGAGAGTTATTCATCAGTAAAAACCGCTCTGGAAGCAGCCAAAAAAAATGCAAGTAAAGAAGATATCATTTTTATCGGAGGAAGTACTTTTGTTGTTGCAGAAATAATTTGATTTTTTTAAAATAAGAATATACTGATTTTCATGTTCAAGTCAGCACTTATACTTATTGTCAAATGAAATTATTATTCGTAACGTAAAGCATCTATAGGATCAAGACGTGCCGCTTTTGAAGCTGGGTAGTAGCCGGAAAGAATACCTACTCCAAAGCAAAGTGAAAAACCAAGGACTATCCATTTCCAAGGGACGATAAATCCTGATCCGAGAATTAAAGACATTCCATTGCCGACAAGAATTCCAAGTGTTATTCCTAAAAGTCCGCCGACCTGGCAAATAAGAATTGCTTCGATTAGAAATTGTCTTCGAATAACTTTTGGAGTAGCACCAATAGCTTTTCTTATTCCAATTTCTCTGGTTCTTTCAGTAACGGATACAAGCATTATATTCATCAAACCTATTGCGGCACCTAAAAGGGTAATTAGCCCTATAACTGTAGCGGCAATAGTAACACTGCTCATTTGAGACATTAGAATATTTGCAATACTATCACTCTTTGTAATCTCAAACGTTTCATCTTCTCCGATTTTGACGCCTCTAATAGTTCTGAAAACTCCTGTAGCTGCACCGATAGCAGCATCCATATTATTTACATCAGGAACACTTACATTAATAGCAAAAGACATGCTTGGTCTATGAAAATTCTGTTTAACATTAAAGAGAGGAAGTATGCAGATTTTATCTCCACCAAATCCCATAGAAGAACCTTTTTCTTTTAATGTACCGATCACTCTGTATTTATTATTACCGACAGAAATAATTTTATCCAAAGGATCGATAGAAGGGAATAGTTTGTCTTGAAGATCCTTGCCGATAATGGCAACATTGTCGCCGTTTTTAATTTCCTGACCTGAAAAATTTCTTCCCATTTCAATATTATAACCGCCGGTATTCAGATAATTTTCATTGCCGCCCATTAATATAACGTTAGGATTGGTTTTATTATCACGGTATTTTACAGTAGAGGCTCTGGAAGCTAAAGTGCTTACGGAAACCAAACCCGGGAAATCATAGTCTTCTACAAAACGCATCGCCTGATGGTATTCGATGGCTTTAAATTTTTTAGGCCTTTTTCCCTTATTCCCAACACGAATACGCATGCCCCGATTTTGAATTGTAAATGAATTAGCTCCCATGCTCTGAAAATTATCACTTATAGAACCCTTAATTGCATCGATGGCGGTAAGTATTCCTACAAGAGCCATTATGCCGATTCCAATGATTAAAGCGGTTAAAATTGTACGTAATAGCTGACTTCTTATACTTTGGAGTGCTACTTTTATGTTTTCAGAATAGTCCATAATTTTATTGGGTGTGAAAATAATCAAGATATTTCAATATTTAGATTATAGTAACGTTAAAAGAATATTATCGTACAACATTTGTTTTTGAATTAAGAAAAAAGTAAGTTTGTTTTACGAA
>JANLOW010000114.1:0-11338 GCA_031366785.1 Bacteroidota bacterium
ATAACCGATCCATCCATTAAATTTTCCTTTATTTTTTTTCAGAAAAAATTCAGCCCCATAACTCCAGCCTTTTCCTGCAACAAAGTAATTGTCGAGATTGCTATTAACAGTATTTTCAGGTAAAAAACCTTCTTCATATTCAATTTGGTTTTGCATAGACTTATAATACAATTCAACAGAAGATTCATAGGTATTATTATTATAATTTCTGAAATATCCAAGAGCATATTGAATACTCGATTGCGGTTTTACCTTGTCGCTGCTTGGTATCCATGTGTCGGTCGGTAAAGAAATGCTTGATAATGAAGCGAGATGTATGTATTGATAATTTTGAGAGACTGATGCTTTCAATGATGAAAGATGGTTGATTGAATATCGTAAAGCCAAACGAGGTTCAGCATGTGTATAGGTTTTGACATTTTGTCCTTGTGAATAATGAAGTGTATCCGTTGCTTCGCCGGAGATTGGATCATTAACGTAACGTTCAAACGGGCCTACCTGTTGAAAGAGAGTAAATCGTAAGCCGCCATTTACCAGCCATTTTTCATTAATCTCATATTCATCATTAATATAAACTGCTGCATCATGTGCATATTGTCTGAGAATTTTCCCAATATCAAAAGATACTTCTCCTGCTTTAGCTGTTGCATTACTGGGTACGAAGACATGAAAAATATATTGACCTCCAAATTTAACCGTATGATTCACATTTGGAAGCCATGTAAAATCTTCTTTTAAATTATAATCCGTTATTCCGGAGAATAATTTAAAACTGAAATCATTTTGTCCTCCCTCAAATTCAAATTTATAGTTTGTATAGATTAAAGACGAATTCAGAAAAAGTCTGTCAGTAAAAAGATGATTCCAGCGTGCAGTAGCAGTCGCATTACCCCAGGGAACTTTAACAAAAAATTCCGAATCGGGACTTTTGAAATTAAAAACATCTCTCCCAAAATAACCACTGAGAAATATTCTGTCTTTATTACTTAACCTGTAATTGACTTTGGCATTAAGATCATAAAAGAAATATTTATTGCCACTTATCGATGATCCTTTTTTAACGAATGGTTCTCCGAAAAAAAGATCAATAAAAGTTCTTCTTGCAGAAACAATGAAAGAACCTGTATCTTTTTTTATTGGCCCTTCAATAGTAAATCTGGATGAGACGAAACCTATGCCACCTTGCATTCCCATACGTTTATTATTTCCTTCTTTCATTTGGATGTCGAGTACAGAAGATAAGCGGCCTCCATAATTGGCCGGCATATTTCCTTTGGTTAGTGTAACATTTTGGATGGCATCAGCATTAAAAACAGAAAAGAAGCCAAATAGATGTGAAGCATTATAAACATTGGCTTCATCCAGAAGAATCAGATTCTGATCGGGTCCGCCGCCTCTAACATAAAATCCGCTATTACCTTCACCGGCAGATGAAACTCCCGGGAGGAGTTGTATGGATTTTAAAATATCTACTTCACCTAAAAAAGCAGGTAATGTTTTAATTTTTTCAATGTCGAGTGTCTGCCGGCCCATTTCAGAACTTTGAATATTTCTATCTTCCTTTTCTGCATTTATAGTCACTTCTTTTGCCTCAATAGCATTACTTTTCAGGTTTATATTTATTCTGATATTTTTATTAAGTTTTACAGGAAACTCCTGTAATTGGAAACCGATAAAAGAAAATACAAGTGTGAAAGATGTATCAGGAACGGTTAAGGAATAGAAACCATATTGATTTGTAGTTGTTCCCTTTAAATTTTCTTTTATGTAAACATTGGTGCCAAAGAGCGATTCCCCCGTTGATTCTTCTTTTACATAACCACTGATTGTAAACTGCTGACTAAAAGAGAATCCCGGGAAAATGAAAAAACATAAAATAAATCGAAGAGTAACATTCATAAATTTTTTTATAAAGAGTCGGCAAAAGTATCAATAAGTTTTGTTGGAGAGAATTTATTTAGTTTGTTAATTATAAAAAATATTAAAAATATGTGAGATCTTTTTTATCGTTACTAATATTTAATATTCTCTTAACATTAATTACTTAAAATATGAATAAAAAAAACGTTCCTTCGAAAAGGAACGTTTTAATTTTTACTGTCCTGTAAGCCGGGTTCTGTTTCCGCCAATTGGCGGAAGCCTGTCATTTATCTGGGATAGCATTCACATGCCACCTCAATCAACCTACCCGTCATGGTTTCAGTTAAGAATCGGACGCGTAGCCCTTGACCATGACTTATTTGGTTTTTCAACTCCTGAGGTTTACCCGCAGCCGGCATTGCTGCCGACGGCCGTGAGCTCTTACCTCACGTTTTCACCTTTTCCGAATTTCAATAGAAAAACGGTAGTTTTTTTCTGTGGCCCTTTCTGTTATTAGTCTTTTGACCAATACCTTCCTGTTAGGAAGCAGGATACGCTGTGTTGCCCGGACTTTCCTCCCCTTGTCTTACAAAGAGGCGACAGGATGGACAGCATGTAAAGATACATAATTGAATTTGTAAATTCGTTGAATACTTGTTTCGTTAATTCGTTAATTTGCAAAACGCTAATCAGACTTTTAAAATATTGTAAAAATAAAATCCCAATACAATTCCCATTTTTTCAAAATACCTAACTATCAATCCATTTTACCCGATACTCGATACCCGATACCCGATACTAATTCCTAACATAAGTCTACTATCTTTACACTCTTTATGAACATTCAACTCATCACAGAACTTCCGACCTGGTGGATTTTATTTTGTTTGCTTATAGGTTTAAGTTATGCTTTTCTGCTTTATCGAAGAGATCATTCATTTGATGGTATTCATAGATGGTTGAAGGGTATTCTTTTTGCTTTAAGGTCAATAGTTGTTTTTGTATTGGCTTTATTGCTTTTAACACCGTTGATAAAAACGTTTGTCAGGGAAAAAGAAAAGCCAATAGTCATAATTGCTCAGGACAATTCTGAAAGCATTGTATTAAATAAAGATTCTTCCTACTTCAAAAATCAGTCGGGCAATGGATATAAAAAGGCAATTGACGGATTAATAAATGATCTTAAGGAAAAGTTTGATGTTCGTACAATCAGTTGGGGTGACCGCGTAGGAGATCAAATTGATTACAGTTTTAACGAGAAACAAACCGATTTTTCTTCTTTGCAAAAACAATTGGGAGTTCGATATGGAAATAGAAATATTGGAGCTTTAATTATTGCCAGTGATGGCTTATACAACAGAGGAGGCAGTCCGCTTTACAACGACGAACTTAAAGTTCCTGTATATACAATTGCTCTTGGCGATACTACCGTTCAAAAAGATTTATTGATTTCAAAATTGAATTTTAATAAAGTAGTTTATGCCGGAAACTCATTTCCGGTAGAAGTTACAGTTAATGGCAGGCAATGCAATGGCGAGAAAACAACATTAACTATAAAACAAGATACAACAACTTTATTTTCCCGTGTTATTTTAATAAGTGGAAATCGATTTTCAGCCCTTGTACCTGTTATTCTCGAAGCAAAAAAAACAGGTTTGGTGCATTATAAAATAAAGATTTCTTCTGTCAGCGGAGAAATGACTTTGATAAACAATGAAAGAGATATATATGTAGAAGTAGTTGAAACCAAGCAGAAAATACTCATTGTTGGAAATTCACCCCACCCTGATTTGGGCGCATTAAAGTTAGGAATTGAAAGCAGTGAAAATTATACAGCAAAAGTAATTCTTGCTTCTCAAACAGAACAGATTAGAGATTACAATCTGGTAATACTTCATAATCTTCCAACCGTTAATCATCCTATAACAGAATTACTTGCTCAAATTAAGGCAAGTGCAACACCGGTTTGGTTTATACTTGGAACTCAAACATCAATTTCACAATTCAATAATGCAAGTGCAGGTATTACAATTAGCATTGATGCAAATCAGAGTAATGCAGTACAGGCAAATATAAATTCAAATTTTTCACGTTTTACGCTGAGTGATGAGTTGAAGCGAATGATACCATTGTTCCCGCCATTATATACACCCTTTGGTCATTATGTAGAGACGACAAACAATTCAATTTTCTTGCAACAGAAGATAGGGTCTGTAAACACGGATGAACCTTTGCAACTTTTCAATGAGAGTGAAATAACACGCGTAGGTATTCTTTGTGGCGAAGGAATCTGGAGATGGAGATTAAATGATTATTCTGTTAATGGCAATTTTAATGTTTTTCAAGAATGGTTACTTAAGTCTGTACAAAATCTTAGTATAAAAGAAAACAGAACTCATTTCAGGCTAATTATTAAAAATAATTTTGCAGAAAATGAACCTGTCAATATAGATGCCGAAGTTTACAACGATAATTATGAGTTAATAAATACCCCGGATGTAAATATTACGCTTTTAAATTCATCCAATAAATCTTTTCCGTATACATTTTCTAAAACAGAAAAAGGGTATAATCTAAATGCAGGTTATTTGCCCTCGGATAAATACCGCTATAAAGCCTCTGTAAATGCTGGTGGAAAATTGTACCAATCTTCCGGTGAGTTAAGTATAACTGCCCTTAAAGCAGAGCAGTTAGAAACGGTAGCAGATCACCAATTATTATACGCAATGGCAAATAAGAGTGGGGGAGAAATGTTTTATCCTTCGCAGCTTAAAGAGCTTGCTCAAAAGTTACTTTCCCGCAGCGATATTAAAACAATTACCTATTCACATTATAAACTCCGCGATCTTGTCGATTGGAAATTTATATTTTTCTTGCTTTTAGGTTTGTTAACAATGGAATGGTTTTTTCGAAAAAGAGCAGGGGCATATTAAAAAAGATTAAATTTTATATATTGAATAGAGTATTCTTTAAATAAATAAAAAGGGAATTTTAAAATCAGATGTCAGTAAAAATAATTCGTTGAATGAAATTATTTAGATAATTTTTAATTTATCTGAAAATTCGATTTAGAATATTTCAAAAACTATAGGTTATAAACGTGAGAATGTAACAAAAAAGGGATTCAATTTTTCAATGATTATATATAAAAAATCGTTCAGGTGATTTGAATATTTTTACTTAATTTTCCCGCATGTCTCAATCCCGTCAACTCGCAGCTATTATGTTTACCGATATTGTTGGATATACAGCAATGATGGGAAATAATGAACAAAAAGCTTTTGAACTGTTACGCCTAAACCGGGCGTTGCAAAAACCGATCATTGAAGAATTCGGTGGCCGGTGTATCAAAGAATTAGGGGATGGCATTTTGGCTAGTTTTCCTGCCGTAAGCAATGCAGTTTATGCTGCAATAAAAATTCAGGAAGCATGCAACACTTCTAAAGCATTTGAATTGCGTATTGGTATTCACCAGGGGGAAGTGGTTTTTGAAAATGACGATATTTTTGGCGATGCAGTAAATATAGCTTCCCGCTTGCAAGCTTTAGCTCCTCCGGCAGGAATTTATGTTTCAGAATCCGTTCAAAGGGATTTAGCTAATAAAAATGATATCAGATCAGTTTTTGTGAGGGTAGAAAATCTCAAAAATGTAAAAGAGCCTGTTCGGGTTTACAAAATATTTTCAGCAGGAAAAGAAACTAATGAGGCAAAAGACCAAACGTCAGTCAAATCTACTATTATGCCTGATTATGATTACGATATTCATATTAGTTACAGGTATAACGACAACAAATATGATGGATGGGTTACTGAATTTGTAGAAAAGCTTAACCAGGAATTAAGCGCAACACTAAAAGACAAGCTTTCGATTTTTTTTGACAAAAATTCGGCGGAGAATAGGGAAGATGGATCTTCGACGCAAAAAATAAATTCGCTGATTTTTATTCCTGTTATCTCTCAAACCTATTGTGATCTCAACTCTCCGGTATGGAAGAATGAGTTCAGCGTATTTCAGAATCAGATAAAAAATGACAGCGTTGGTAGTACTATTAAATTAACCAATGGTAATATGGTTTCCCGTGTTATACCTGTAAAGATTCATGATATTGATACTGAAGATGTCAAATTACTGGAGTCTGAACTTTCAGGTGGTTTGAGGTCAATTGATTTTATCTATCGTGAAGAAGGGGTCAATCGTCCTTTACTTTCTACAGATGATGAGAAACATGCCGACCCGTTAAGGCCTTTGTATCGCAACCAGATCAATAAACTGGCTAATGCTATAAAAGAAATAATTAACGGGATAAAATTTAATCAGAAAGGCAGCACTTTTGAAACTCCTTCTGCGCAATTCGCAGCCCATCAAATTGTACCTCATGCTATTTCTACTTCTTTATCATCTTCAATTAAAGTTTCAGTAATTGACAGGCACCGGCCCAATATTTATCTTGCCTGGACATCGATTGATCTTAAAGAAAAACGGGAGGAAATGGCACTCATACTTCAAAAGGCAGGCTTTAATGTTATTCCCTCAGTTGACTGTCCGGCTGATGATGAAACTTTCAAAGCAAAAACCGCTGAAGCATTACAAAAATGTGTCTGTTCCCTGCACATGCTGAGTGGAGAATTCGGTAGGCGTTTCGAATCGGATGATGATATTTCTTTTCCACAACACCAGCTTATGGAGGCTAAGAAAAGAATTGATGGTTCTACCAATGCATTTAATGTATTTGTTTGGCTCTCTCCCGAACACAGCTTAGCAATAAAACCTTCACAACAGGCCTTCATCAAATACATTCGTAACAACATTACACGAAACATGATGTTTACAAACAGCCAGGGAGCTATGCAACTGGTAGACGACATGCGGGTGGTCATGATGAAACAGGATGCGAAAGTTTATGATTCCAAAGACACAGAAATCTATTTTATTTTCAATCAACAGGATGAACACGAAGCCAGGAATATCGTTGATGAATTGAGTCTTGAGTATTCTGTTGAGACCTTGAATATTCATCCTGAAGGAGAAGAATCTTACCGGGAGATGTCTTCTCAACAGATACCAAAAAGTAAATTAGCCGTAGTGTATTTTAAATATGCAGCTGATTGGGCACTTCCATTTATTAAACAGATTTGGAAACAAGTAGGCGGCGCTTCTTCTCCAACTCCTATGTTTCTTGTTGGCGAAGACAATCCCCATACTAACCTGGCCCGTAATTTTAAAGCGCCTCGTGTATCATCTTCAATAGTTCCCAAAGAAACCATTCCCATGGAAGTGAAAAAAGAGTATAGTAAGTTAAATTAAAAAAGAGTTAGCCACCTCCATGTTCGAAACAGACCAGATTTGTCCTTATACAGGATTGAGAGCCTTTACAGAAGAGGAGTCGCTGTATTTTAAAGGCAGGGAGGAAGATATTGATCAGGCAACAGAACAACTGCAGCGAAATAAATTCTTAATGCTCACCGGAGCATCAGGGGATGGAAAGTCTTCATTGATATATGCAGGTATTATTCCCAATGCACGAGCGGGTTTTTTAAAATCAAAATATACACAATGGTGTGTTGCAGATTTCAGACCTGAAAGAACACCTTTTCATAATTTATGTAAATCAATTGCAGGACAACTGAATATCGCCAATACCTATACGGTTGAGTCAGAATTGAATCATGGCTTCTCTGCAATTATAGATTTATACAAAAATTCAAAAAGATATTTAGATACCAATTCAATGGCCTGGCAGTTGGCCGATGATAATGGAAAAGCCACCCTTAAAAGAGAGGCTGCTAACCTCATTATTCTTGTCGATCAGTTTGAAGAGTTTTTCACTAATCCGGAAAACTATAATAAAGGCGTGCCTTCTGTTGATGCCAATCTTGTGCTCAATTTATTATTGGAAACTGCCCGCATAGCTCTTGAAGAAGACCTGCCTATATATATTGTCTTCACCATGCGTTCAGATTATATCGGACAATGCGCTGCTTTTCGCGGACTACCTGAGTATATCGGCTTCTCCCAGTTTTTTGTTCCACGTCTTAACCGTACCCAATTACAAAATGTGATTGAAGAGCCGGCTACATTAAGCGGCAATCGTATTACGAGGCGGCTAACGGAAAGACTAATTCATGATTTAACAGAAGGAGTAGATCAGCTACCCATTGTGCAACATGCCCTTAACCAGATATGGCATGCAGCTGATAATGCCCGCCTGAATGACAAAGTCGGGCAGGGAAAAGAAGAAATGGATTTGATCCATTATGCCATGGTTGGCGGTATGCCGGTAAATGAATTGCCCGATGAACATGTTGACAGATTTAAAAAATGGTTTGAAGGCCTCACTCCTGATATCAAATCATGTTATCATAAGCCCAACTTGCAGAATGTTCTCGATACGCATACGAATAAACTCTATGAACAAGCCGAAGAATATTACGCAAAGAAAACAGGAAAGAATATTTCAGATGAAGATGCAAAAGCTATTATTAAAACAGCTTTTATCTGCCTTACAAAAATTGACCAAAGTCGTGCCGTTCGTAACCGGATGACGCTGAAAGAAATTACCAATATTATTGACAGACCTGAATTCGGAACAAAGGAAGTTGGTGCGGTTCTGGATATTTTCAGGGAACCTGGTAATACTTTTATCCGTCCCTTTATTTTGGAGGATCACGGAAGCCAGACACTTACCGAAAATGATGTACTTGATATCACCCACGAAAGTTTAATACGTAACTGGGAATACCTGGAGCAATGGGCCAAGGAAGAATTTGATAACTATTCCATTTCACTTGACTTTGAGCAACAGCTGAACCGGTGGTTGGAAAGTGGAAAGTCAAATGATTTTTTATTACCCATTGGTCCGCTTACCTATTTTGAGAATTGGTTTAATACAGCCAAACCTAATGCACACTGGATTGCCCGCTATTTGCCGGAAGAGATTGAAGAGGATAAAAAGATATCAAACGCCAAACAGATATTAAGTAATGCACAGGAATTCTTAAAGCAAAGTGCAGGGAAGCATAGGATAACCCGCATGATCATACGCTACGGCCCGAAGCGAATAGCTATTGTATTGGGCCTGGTTGCCATCATTACGTTTAGCTCATTCGCCATCATGAATTATTTCGGGAGGAGGAATGATTCTGTGTTGAAGAATATAAAGACACAAACGATTGAGCTGGCCAATATACCCAAACTCAGTCCGGAGTTTCCAATTCCCGTAATTACTGAACAACTCATACTGGGCAACCTGACCATACCGGAAGTAATCGATGGCATTTCTGATTTACGGCAAAAAATAAAAATAGGAACAGGCATTGCCACGCAACTGGTCACACAGGGACGGTTTGAGCCACAAAAGGAGATACTGCAAAGTCTAAAGATCACGGATAGCCTGATGGAGATGCTTCCAAAAACAAGAAGCAGTGATGAATTTTCTCAGGATCTGAAATTGAACAATGATTATAAAGTGACGGCCGGTTTTGCCAGTTATTTTAACCGAAATCAGAAATTGTCATCATTAGCCACAAGCAATGCAAAGCGTTCTGCAGATCTGGTCATGCAAATTCTTAAAGAACAGCCGCAAGACTTTACCGATATTCAGAGTCTTAGTCTTGTTCTGGATAATGCTATTAATTATAAAATATTCTCACAGGAAGAAATCAGCCAACTCCTCAAATTACTTTCTCCTTTTGAAGATGGATTAAAAACTCCCTGGCTTGAAAAGAATTACTACATCGACAATTTGCTGATGCGGGGTGGAAGGTCATATGGACAGAAGTTTAATGGACTCTACCAGGACCTTGCTTATTTGTATGCTGCTGAGGGGAAACCGGAAATGGTTCTGCAATGCATGGATACTATTTTGCGATACCAGGAAAACTATTATCAAAATGATTACACCACTCATATTGAAAATGCTTCCAATATAGCTGCGGTATTTTATACTTATGGAACTACCGATCAGCTCGAAACTTTTTTATTGGGATATTGCAAGCGGAAAAACATCACTTCAATAGAATTTTATAATCGATTAGTTTCAAGGGCATTGATTGACGTTGAGACATATCGAAATGTCACTTTTTTTTCCTTTGAACGACAGTATTTTTCAAACCTGAATATTAAATTCTCAAGTGATCAAATGCTTTCCTTCTTTTTTGCAAAACTAAAAGAAGAGATATTAAAAATTAAAGATAGCAATGAACGGAATCTAAGTTTAGCAGTGATGCTCAAAAACGAGGGTGTCTTATTTGCTTACAGGGGAGTTATGAGTGGCAGGACTGAGTCAGGAAATGATCAATTGTTCCGGGACGCAATAAGATATTATCAGTTCGTTTCAAAAGAATATTTAGAACAGCCTGTTGCCATTGAAGGCAGTTCCATCGGCGCAAAAACGCTCAACATGCCGAGAAAATTCATGTTTCTATATCCCGACTATCGTGTGCCCTTCCATCCATTTGAACCGCGTGCGATTAACAATTGTTTCCATTCTTATGCCTTCATTAATTATTTGTTGGAACAGGATTTATTTGATAAAGCCTATCAAACCGTTGATGAACTGAAATATTTCGGCCTTTGGCTTTTGGAATACCAACAGATCATGTTTGCTCGGGATCTTTATTTGCACGACGCGATACCGGATAACTTGTTGGAAAAATTGGCGGCGAAACTCGAAGCTCGCCAAGCTGATCAATCAACAGATCTGAATCTACTTTATTTGCACATATGCAGCAATGCATTTGAAGATAACAATCCGGATAAAGCCATTGGCTTTTTCCGACACATACAGCTTGATAAATTGCACAATTCATTTCTATACAATGATTTTTTTCTTAACAACTGTTCTTTCGAAATGATTGCACGATTGATACCGGAATTAACGGTTAATAATCATTTCGACTATGCGTATTCGTTGATCAACACATTTAAAAAAGAAGTAAACCGATCATCGCTATACGGATTTGCCAGCCAGATGGTATCGTTTCATCAGCAATCACCGGAGGCCGCACAACGATTGGTTGATTCTGCCATTGTGGAAATGAAAAAGCTTGATAAGTCTGAAGTATTTCAACCCAACAGGCACGATGTTGCCATTGCAATGATGTGGCTGAATCCGGAAAAAAATTCAAAGGAAGCTTATGCAACGATAAAAAATTCATTTGATAAGTTTGCTGCTATCCAGAGGTTTATGAAGGCTTATGCTTTTAATGGTAATCTTTATGCTGCACTACAGCAAGCCCCTCCTCTAATTTCAAACGCTGATAAGAGCATTTTTCTCCGTGAAACTATTAAAGGATTTAATTTGACAAAAACTCAAAAAAATGAATGGAGGAATTTCAGAATGAATGAAAGACCCTATTTCCGTCGGGGTTATCTTATTTACGTAAATGAAAATTAATAAATGACCGACGACAAATTGATATGTCCTTATACAGGCCTCCGGTCATTTACCGAAGAGGAAAGCCTTTATTTCAAAGGGCG
>JANLOW010000132.1:0-6725 GCA_031366785.1 Bacteroidota bacterium
AACGGCCTATTAGGTGTTAGTAATTCTGATAAAAACTATGCTTCTAACAATGTAATAAATAATACAATCACTAATATCACCAGTCATGATGGAAGCATAACAGGAATCATTTCGGCATCCGGGAGTCAAAATTTTGAAGGAAATAAAATCAGCGGACTTAGCACCACTGGTGCTAGCGTAAGAGGAATAGATATACAAGCTGGAAACAATCAAAATATTAAAAAGAATAAAATTTGTGATCTTGAAGCAAATAACCTGGCAGGTTTTGTTACCGGAATTAAAGTTAATGGTTTATCTTCAGCAGAAATCTCAAATAATATTATTGGCGATTTGCGAACTCCAGTTACCAATGCAGATAGTGCTGTTAAAGGAATCAGTATCGTTGGAGCTTCATTAGCAAAAGTATATAACAATACAGTTTATTTAAGCGGAACCAGTTCAGGTACATTGTGGGGATCAAGTGATATTATGGTAAACACCACGCCATCCTTTGAATTTATAAATAATATTTTTATTAATACTTCAATTTCTAAAGGAACAGGTAAATCCGTTGCTTTCACCGGATCCACTTCCATTCTTTCAGATTTTGCGAATACCTCTGACAGGAACGATTACAATGCTACAACCATATATACAGATGGAACAAATACATTTAACTCTTTTGGTCCATATTCAACATTTGTTGGGGCTACCCGCGAAGCTCATTCATTTTCTCAAACACCTCCTTTCTTAAGTACAACGTGTGGTGATGCAAATTTTTTACATGTAAATACATTAATTCAGACAAGAGTTGAAAGTGGTGGGTCAAACATAGCGTCAGTGACAGACGATTTCGACGGTAATTCAAGAAATGCTTCTACTCCTGATATTGGAGCCGATGAATTTTCTGGCATTTCTCCTCCTCCATGTACAGGTACGCCTACTGTTGGATCCATCACAGGATCTGGATTTTTATGTTCCGGATCTGGAACAATATTAATTTTATCGGGTGCTTCTACTGATCTTGGTATTACCTATCAATGGAATTCCGGTACAACTCAAGGTGGCCCATATCCAAATGTCCTCGAGACCGGAACGTATCAAGCAACCGGACCATTAACTGTTCCTACTTATTATAAAGTTACAATTACATGCACTAACCTGGGAGGATCTTCAGCAACGACGGTTGAAAAAGCTGTTCTCATAAATGCACTGCCAGCAGTTACAGTTCTTCCAACTTCAGCATTAATCTGTCTTCCAGGAGGGGTACCAGTAACATTGACTGCGGGTGGGGCTCTGACTTATGCGTGGTCACCTATGCAAGGATTATCGGCTTCTAGTGGTAGTGCTGTATCTGCTAGTCCTTTTCTTAATACAACATATGTTGTTACCGGAACAGATGCTAACGGATGTACCAATTCATCAACTTCAATTGTTTCTGTAAGTAATACTCCCATAAATTTAATTGCAACTTCTACTCCTCCATTGGTTTGTACCAATGGAATATCCACACTTAATGTTACAGCCGGGTTAACAATTCCTTTGTATGCGTCATTGTATTCCTTTAATGCTTCTAATACAACTTTTACTCCTTTAACAGGTGCAGTTCATGTTACGGCACTTGAAGTTGATGATGCAGCTACTTTAATTCCATTTGGATTTACTTTTAATTATGAAGGGAATACTTATACAAATGCATTCGCCAATTCCAATGGGTTTTTATCTTTAGTTGGTACAAGTGGTGGACAAGAAAATAATTTAACCAATGGCACTCCTCGGCCAGTTATTGCTCCTCTTTGGGATGATTTAAGTGGTAAAACAGGAGCAAACTCACCAACTCCAACGGGTACAGCATCTTATAGTACTGTAGGAATTGCTGGAAGTAGAGTATTTACAATGGAATGGCTAAATTGGTATTGGGATTATTCGGCTACCGATTCATCCATTTCATTTCAGGTAAAATTGTATGAAGCAGATGGACATATAGAGTTTATTTACAGAGCAGAATCCGGAACTCCAATAAGTCCTACTGCTTCTGTTGGTTTGTCAGGTGCAATCTCCGGTATTTTTTTATCATTAAGTAATCTCTCTGCTTCACCCAGTGCTAGTGCCATTAATGAAACAAAAACTATTTCAACAAAACCGGCTTCCGGTCAGAGATATACTTTTTCTCCACCGACAAGTGTTCCTACTTACTCTTGGTCTCCTTCAAATGGATTAAGTCCAAATGCTTCTGTTCAAAGTCCAATATCTACACCGGCTTTAGGAGCAACTGTTTTTACAGTTACTATTACAAACAATGGATGTGCAGCATCTGCTACAACAACAATTACTGGGGGTGCATTACCGGCAGCAACGGCATCTAGTAACAGTTCTGTTTGTGAAGGCAGTACGCTTAATCTTACTTCAGGCGGAGGCGCAAGTTATAGCTGGATAGGTGCAAACGGTTTTACTTCTACCTTGCAAAATCCAGTTCTGCCAAATGCTTCTATAGTAATTGGAGGCACTTATACCGTTACTGTTTCCGGAGCAAGTGGATGCACGGCATCTGCGACGGCTGTAGTTATTGTAAACACGGTGCCGGGTGCAACAGCTACAATATCATCTTCTAATAGTACAATTTGTGGTGGAAGTACTGCTTCGCTCTCTACACAATCAGGAATAATTTCGCCTACTTATTTATGGAGTACAACGGGCGGAGCTCAGGCTGGTTTACCAGGTATAATAAATATCCCCGCAATTAATGTAAGCCCGCAAGCTGTTACAACAACAATTTATACCTACACTGTTGTTGTAACTGATCCGAGTAACAGTTGCACATCCTCTTCATCGGTATCCTTAACAGTAAGTCCAGCCGTGATTGCCCATGCAACAGAATTAAATCCTGTTACATGCATTCACACAACTAATTCAATAGAAGTTACTTCTTCAGGAGGAACATTGCCATATTCCGGAACGGGAGTCTTTAATGTTTCCGGGGGTAGTCACGTTTACACTGTTACGGATGCTGCAGGATGTTCTTCTTCAGTTAATATTACTGTTACCGGTGAATTATTATTTTCTTTACCTGCACTTACAGAACTCTGTAATGAAAATCCGCCGACTTTAACATTAATTGCTGAGGGAGGATTGCCGCCCTATAATTTTACAGGACAAACCACCAATCTTACTGCAGGATTTTATGCTTATACAGTAACTGATGCGAACAATTGTACTGCAATTACTCAGACGACTATTTCATTTGTCAATTGTATTGTTCCATCTATTCCATCTTCAGGTTCAGGAAAAGAGAATACTGATATTGGTTCCGATCTAACTCAAATACATAATAATCCTGATTCAATTGCTGATTCAACAAATACTCAATATGTTGTTGACCTGGGCGATATATTAATTGAAGTGGTTGCAAACATGGGTTATTACGATAGTCTTTTAGTGTTGCTTCAAACGCCAGCTTATGGAATGACGGATCTGTTCGACAATGGAGATTCGACACTTATTATTACAGGATTTTTTCCACAAGCAAATTTATTGCTACTAAATAATTTACCACTATTAATAAATGCAGTACGTGCTTACAATCCACCCATTAATAATTCACTTGCCTCGGGTATTGCATATAGTTTGGGTGACAGTTCAATAAATGCAAGTGGCGCAAGAGAAGCATTTAAAGTAGAAGGAGAGGGAGTGAAAGTTGGAGTTTTATCAGACAGCTATAATTTAAAATCAGGGAATCATGCACAGATAGATGTCAATAATGGCGACCTTCCGGGCATTGGAAATCCATACAATACTAATTCTGTAGAAGTATTTTCAGAGTACCCTTATGGAATTCGCAGTGATGAAGGGAGGGCCATGTTGCAGATTGTACATGATGTCGCTCCTAAAGCAAAACTAGCATTTCGTTCAGGTTTTGTTAGTCCGGGCGATTTCTCCGATGGTATTAAAGAACTTCAGCAAAATGGTTGTGATGTAATTGTTGACGATGTCACATTTATTACCGAACCATTTTTTAAGGATGGCGTTGTTGCCCAAGCGGTGGATTTTGTGAAGTCTCAAGGCGTTTCTTATTTTACAGCTGCAGGTAATTACGGTGTAAAATCGTATGAAGGATTTTTTAATCCCGTTAATCCACCGGCAGGTTATGTTGGCCTAGCACATAATTTTGGTGGCGGTGATTTTACTCAGGGTGTTTCGCTTTCTCGTGGTCTTTATACTATTGTTCTTCAATGGGAGGATTCTATTTATTCTTTGGGTCAGCTTCCGGGTGCATTAAATGATCTGGATATTTTCCTTGTAGATAATTTAGGTAAAAGACTTTTTGGTTTTAACAGGGTAAATACTGGCGAAGATCCAATGGAAATTTTACAATTTATTGTACGATCAAATACCACTGCCAATATTTTAATTACAAAAGCAATCGGAAATGCGAATGTGCGTTTTAAATATATTGTATTCCGTGGAGATCTTACAATTAATGAGCATAATTCAATGACATCAACACTCGTCGGACAGGCAAATGCTGCCGGTTCAATGGCTGTTGGTGCTGTATTGTATTCAAATACTCCGGCCTTTGGTGTAACTCCTCCAACGATTGCATCCTTCTCTTCGGCAGGCGGAACGACTGTTGAAGGAGTCGTTCGCAATAAACCTGAATTTGTCGGACCCAATGGAGTTAATACCTCTGTTAACTTTAATCATCTGAATATCGATGGCGATTTGTTACCGAATTTCTTTGGTACTTCATGCGCGGCTCCTCACGTGGCGGGAGCGGCGGCTTTATTGATTGAAGCAAGAAGGAAATATTACAATTCAATTCTAATTCCTGATAGCGTAAAGAGTATTTTACAATCTACTGCTTCAGACATGGGTGTAACCGGGTTCGATTATGCAAGTGGCTATGGTTTGATTCAAACCGATGCTGCATTAAATAAATATGTTACCCCAAAACCAATTCTTACCCAGCTTATACAAAATCCATTAATAATTCCGGGAAAGCTACCATTTACTGCTTCTATAAAAGGAAAATATTTTAAAACAAATTCAAAAGTTTATTTGCGAGGAGTTGAAATTCCAGCAACAATAATTAATTCAACAACTATTACTTCTTCAATTCCAGTTTTCTCCGGAAATCCTGCTTTACAAATATACAGTCCTCCAATTTCAACAAGTGGAATTGACGGAGGCTTCTCCGAACCGAAATTCTTTTTACCTGCTCCAAGAAAAACAGTAGCGGTAACGGTAGATAATAAATCAAAAAAATACGGAGACACTATTCCGTTTTTGACAGCAACCGTTCTTGTGGATGGTATTCCTTATCAGAATACGGCATATACATTACAAAGTCTTGGTCTTGGCAATATGCAGATTAACACTTCGGCTATTTCTACTAGCGATATTGGGCTTTATTTAATCCGCGCTTCAATAGATCCTCTTGATCCTTTAGACCCTGATGATCTTTTTTTTCTTGAACATTTTGATTATGTATTCAATGATGGATTTCTTGTCATCAATAAAATGCCAATTACCATTAATCCGAGAGACACAACACTTAGCTACGGTGACAAAATACGTCAGATACATTTTAATTATATTTACAATGATCTGGTTATTAAAGTAGCTGAAAGAAGTAGTTTTTTTAATTCAATAAAAACAATACACAATTCTACATTAGATACAGCGGTTGCATTTATTGATGATCAGGCAATCGTCGGTGGAAGGATTGTTATAAATTCTGATCTTGATGGCATAGGATTTTTATCCAGCGGCAGATCTATTACCAATGGAAGAATTGTTATTAACAGGGTATTAGCCAATTCATTGAATTTTGATTCAACAATTGTTGTAGACGTTTCGCCTAAATCCATCTTTGACTATCAATTAGATTCAGCAAATGGTACCTTAGTTGACGGTCGAGCATTGGTAAATGGCAGAATTGTAATAAATGGTAATGCTGTTGTAAATGGAAGAATAGTTATAAATGGTACAGCGGTAGCAAATAGTCTTAATATTAATGATAGTACCAATGGTAATGTTGTTATAATTATTGATTCTGCTGATGTATATGCGTCTGGTTTTGATACGATAGCACTTAAATCAATTAATCTGATTACAGGATTTGAAGTCGGAACACATTTAATTGTTCCCGGAGCTTTTCTTTCAGAAAATTTTGATATTACATATGGACTAGGAACATTAACGATTATTCCTTCTGAACTTATAGCGACTGCAGACGACACCTCGCGTTATGTAGGTGATGTAGATCCTGTTTTCACAATTTCATACAGTGGTTTTAAATATATGGATGGTCCTAATAATATCATCGAATCTATTGCACTTACAACAGCAACTCAACCATCACCTTCTGGCACATATTCAATTTCTTCAATTGGTGGCTCCGGCGATAATTATTTTTTTACAAATATCGATGGAACTCTAATAATAAAAGCACGACTGATTCTAAATTTAAAAATATTTATCGAAGGTTATTATAATGGAAATGGTTTAATGGATAATTTTGGAGCCGGTGGATCACTGTATTTGACGGGTGTTTCTTCAAATTTCGCTGATGTAGATTCAGTAAAAGTTAGTTTAATGGACCCGGTCTCGAAATTAGAAGTTGAACATCAGACGGGGATCTTACAAACAAATGGTGATTTAGTTGTAGCGCTTGGTGGTGCAATAAAAATAGGCTACCCATATTATATTGTTATTAGTCATCGCAATAGTATTTCAACATGGAGTGC
>JANLOW010000159.1:0-4584 GCA_031366785.1 Bacteroidota bacterium
GGAGCAAAATAAATATTATACCTAAGAACATCATCTGCACATGAATTATTTGGATTCGTCCATATCAATTCATTTTGATTATCACTACAATAAGAATTAACAGTAAGATCAGGCGAACACGGAGGTACATTATCTAAAGGAATGGAACAATTTTCCTGAGAACGATTTATTATCGGATCTACAAATCCGCTAAACTGATAAGAGCCTATACTTTTTATATAGTAACAATATTGCATTCCATTCACAAGTCCGGAATCGGAATAAAAAGGAGAATTTACAAAAGCTATTGAATCAAAAAGTAATGAAGCATTTTGTTTATAAACCACATAACCGGAATTTGTCCATGGAACATGTTCTTCCCATGATAAATTCAATCTGTTATCGGTAGGTGAAATATTTAAAAAAACTGAAGATGCAGTACCTGTTTGTCCTTTATAAACTAACGATCCATTATTGGTGTAATACAAATCAATTTTATACGACCAGGGAGCCGATTTGGTATCGATGAGCGTATCGATAAACGATGTATCGTTAATTGTATTTAATGTTCCTATAGCATTTGCAAAAAAATTGTTTCCAAAAAATCCCGGCGATCGAAATATTCTATATTGATAAGGCCCCGGAAACTGAATGGTATCAAGTTCTGTAGGTTTACTCCATCCTATGAAAACACTTCCGTTAATTAAATCTGTAAACCGGATATCAACATTGGTAATTACCGGTGCATCTTTTTTCAATGCAGCACAAATTTGCGGTGATGCACAACTTTCTGAACTATCAGCATAAATTGCTGTTATCAGATAACAGTATTCAATACCAATTGTTAATCCTTGTCCGTTATTCGTATCAGAAAATGTTGTATCCACACCATTTAATGAAGTTCCAATTAATGTATAACCTGTGTAAGAAGGAACACCATTTTCGCATGGACATTGAATTGTATCGGCATACATACCATTTCTTCTGTAAATATTATAATGAACAATATTACCACAAGGAGCAGGAAGCCACTTAATATCTATTGCGCTACCATTCGGAACAGCAAAAACAGCAGGAGGTGGCGGAGCAATTATATGTATAAACGTTCCTTTCAAATCGACTAAGGTTGGCGACGATCCGCTTGCCGCTCTGAATTGAACAAAATAAGGCTGCGGACGAACATGATGACATTTCGTTGCCCATAAAAATTCTGAAACTACTGTATCGTTATTTTCTATTACCGCTGTAAAAATTGCCGGATCAGGAACAAGTAATGGATCAAACGGACCACCACTTTCTGACAATATAATATTATCACCATCAACATCCGTTGCTGTTACATTAAAACGAAGTGTATCTCCTGCGAGTACACAAGTATCACTGATAACTTCAATGATCGGAGGAAAATCATCGCAATTGTTAATCACTATTTGCATATCACGCCTGATAGAACCTATAAATATTCCATTGCGCCATTGAAGAATATTAAAAGCAACATTATATTCATTGCAATTACATGAAGCAATCGGAGGAGAATGAGGCAAAGGTTTATCCCATATTAAATCGCCTGTTACTGGATTTAATGTAAATGAATTTGATGCAGAAGGGTATGTATATCCCGGAATTGGTTCTCCATTATCTCCACTGCATTCTACCAATTCATAAGAAAGACTATCATTGGGATCAGGATCAAATGCACCCGGATTATGAATAAATATCCGATCCACGCAACCCTGATCAATAGGATCGTAAGTAGTAAGAGGAGAATTATTATTACCCAGAAATGGATTAATTATAAGAACACTTTCAATATAAAAAGGAACAGAAACTGAACGAGGAATATTTACTACGGATTCATTTCTGTTTGGATCTGTGAAATGTATGACAAACCTTCCGGGACCGGGATACGTATGTTCTTTAATATATATATTCTTAGAAATATTATTCGGTAAATCAATTTTACTTGTTCTATTGAAGACTTCAGGCGGTATATTAAAATCGAAATAAACAGAGTCCAGTGTCGGACGGTCTGCCTGAACACTGCTTGTTTTTGTAAACGTTGTAATCGTTACCCTGTATTTTAATTCAGACTGATTTTGTCCGATCCATTCGTATGTTATTTGTCCGGCCCGGTTATGAGTTGCATAAACGTTATTCAAAATGAAACAAAAGAAAATAGAAATAAAAAAACGAGTGATTGTTTTCATTATTAATAATTAATCACCTGTTGTTCGATTGTCTCAGGGATTTCTCTTTTATCGTATTGTTGATTTCTTAACTGCGGCTCAAATCCTGCCTCACGAATGGCTTGCTGAATACCTTCAGCCGTAAAACGATGTGGAGCACCGGCGGCTGATACTACATTTTCTTCAATCATAATAGATCCGAAATCGTTTGCTCCTGCATAAAGGCAAAGTTGAGCAATTTCCTTTCCGACAGTTAACCAGCTTGCCTGAATATTTTCAATGTTTGGAAGCATTAAACGGCTAAGTGCAATCATCCTCAAATATTCTTCTCCTGTAACTGTATTATTAACTCCTTTGATTCTGCTCAACAACGTTCCTTTATCCTGATAAGGCCAGGGAATGAATGCAAGAAATCCTTTAGCATCAGCGGGTTTTTCACTTTGTACCTGTCGCAGCCAGACCAAATGTTCGAATCGTTCGTATAAAGTTTCGACATGACCAAGCATCATTGTCGCCGATGTGGTAATATTTAGTTTATGCGCCGCTCTCATTACATCAAGCCATTCACGACCGGAACACTTTCCTTTAGAGATCAATCGTCGAACACGATCATTAAGTATTTCTGCACCGGCACCCGGCAATGAATCAAGGCCTGAATCTTTTAAAGCTTTTAATATTTCATAATGTGTAGATCCCTCCAGTTTTGTTATATGAGCAACCTCCGGTGGTCCAAGTGCATGCAGTTTTAAATCAGGATATAAATGTTTTAATTCCTTGAAGAGTGTTGTATAAAATTTTAGTCCAAGATCAGGATGATGTCCGCCCTGTAAGAGTAATTGTTCTCCTCCCAATCGAAAAGTTTCTTCAATCTTAACTTTATATTGATCGATAGACGTAATATAAGACTCCGCATGGCCGGGTATTCGGTAAAAATTACAAAATTTGCAATTCGCAATGCATACATTGGTCGTATTTACATTACGGTCGATAATCCAGGTAACGATATTGTCGGGATGTAATTTTTTACGCAATCGGTGCCCTGCATCCACTAATTCGGCCGTAGGCACATTTTCAAAGAGAAAAAGGCCTTCTTCTGCGCTTAGAAAATCCGATTGCAGTGCGTTTTTCAGTAATATATCTGCATTCATATTTACTAAATAATGAAAATATTAATATAATAAACTTAGTCTAAAGTTAAAGACTGTACCCTCTGCGTAAAATATTTTAACTAATTTCCGCCTTCAAAAATACGATTAATAATGCAGACCACAATCAAACTAAAGCCATCCTATAAAGCAAGCGATTCGCTCATTTTACTCATTGATGACAAAGGAAATCTTCCAAAAGGAGTCTTTTCTGCTCAAGAGGCAAATTATATTAAAAAGGAATTAAAAGATGATAAAAAAAGCATCTTAATTAACCAGTATAAAAGAGTTGTTGGTATTTTTCAGCCTGATAAAGAAAATAATCTCAATAAGCTTTTAGAGAAATGCAGAAAAGCCGGCGATAGTTTTTTGTCTTCTATTAACAAACATAAAATTAAAAGTATTGTCATCGTTGATCTTGCCGGAAAACCGGAACTCGCTCTTGCTATGGCTGAAGGAATTGCTCTCAGCAATTACCAGTTTTTAAAATACAGAAAAGAAAAATCTAAAGAAGAAAATAGTCTTACAGAAATTAATATCGTTAGCAAAGGTTTAAAGCAAAGTCAAATTCAGTCGATGAAAAATGTTGTCGATGCTGTTTGTCATGCCCGGACACTAGTAAACGAACCTCATTCATGGCTTAATGCAACACAACTCAGTGATGAATTTGTAAAGCTTGGAAAAGATGCCGGCTTTGATGTAGAAGTTTTGGATAAAGCTAAAATTAAATCCTTCAAAATGGGTGGCTTATTAGCGGTAAATCTTGGAAGTATGCAACCGCCAACATTCACTATCATGGAATGGAAGCCTAAAAATGCAAAGAATAAAAAACCATATGTTCTCATAGGTAAAGGTGTTGTTTATGATACCGGTGGATTGAGTTTAAAGCCTACTCCGAATTCAATGGATTATATGAAAAGCGATATGGCAGGAAGCGCGGCTGTGGCTTGTGCACTTTTCGCTCTCGCCAAAAATAAAGTTCCTGTTCACGTTATAGCGCTCGTACCGGCGACAGATAATAGCCTTGTCGAAGATGCCTATAAACCGGGTGATGTTATTACCATGATGAGTGGACAAACAGTAGAAGTTTTAAATACAGATGCCGAAGGACGGCTTATTCTTGCCGATGCTTTACATTTTGCAAAAAGATACAAACCTGAACTCGTTTTAGATTTCGCAACATTAACAGGAGCTGCTGCTGCTGCCGTTGGCCCTTATGGAATTGTATGGATGGGTAAAGCAGATGAAAAAATTAAAAAGCAATTATTTGAAAG
>JANLOW010000179.1:0-6991 GCA_031366785.1 Bacteroidota bacterium
AGTTGCTGCGCATTGAGTTTTGCTACAGCTAAAAAACATATTAAAAGAAGAAATGGTGTACCCGAAATAAAAGTATTTTTCATGCTATTGTTTTTTTTGTAATAAGCTTTATACAATTTGGAATATTACTGTGAAATATCATTTCACGATAAGTAATACAATTCAAAATAAATTTTGATGAATGATTTTTTATGATACCATTAAAAAAAGCGGGAATACAAATAGTGATGTTTCTCCTTATAGAATCAATAACAGATTTTGATAATCTTATTACCGAAAAGCAATTCAGTATTTGAGGAACTCTAAATGAGTTCTGTTTTAAGAAAAGATTTAATAATACTCTGTACGCCATGTGATTTATTGATTATTAAAATCACAAGAAACCCTTAATAAAAAATAAATAAATTAGACTAAACTGTGTATGTGGCGGGGTTCATGTTCGGTTGAAAAAAATAAAATGTCGAATATTAATTTTAAAACTTTCTTTAAATATTAAAAATATCCAGACTATTGTTTCAGTTCAAAAACAAATATTAATTCAAATAAATAAAAAAATAATTGATTTAACAAGAGATTATAAAAATAATTTTCTCCTTTAAGTCTTCATTAGTAGTACCTGAGCTCTTATCGATGAGCTGGATACTAAAAATTCCGCTCTTGCTTTCTTCTTCCTAACGAACACCCTGCTAAAACAATTTTTCAGTATTTATTGGGACATGATGAGTGAATTTGTTCGTAAAGGTGAATGGTATTTTTCCTGACTTCCGCATTTTAACACCCAAATTGAAAAATAGAACTTAAGAGTTTTTGCTCATCGGTAAGAAGCTGATATGCACCCCATGCTGGAGCACCGAGTTTAATGAGTTCACGGATTCTTGTAGAAGTCCGCTTCCACTCCTTCCATCTGATTACGTGTAAACGTGTGCTCAGAAGTTCTTCGATTTCTACAATGGCTGATTTGCTTATTGCGATGCCGAAGTAGTTGATCCATCCTTTGATAAGTTGATTGACTATTTCAATGATTCGTTTTTGTATTCCTGAATCTTCGACATTAAGCGAACAGTTACCGAGAGATGGGCGAATGTTTATCATGGAATCAAATTCAATTCTATCATCACCATTTTGTTCAGGATAGATGTTGATGCCCCAAAGGTTTACCTGCCTGAAGCCGTCTAATAACAACATTGATTCTTCGTTAGCATGCAATTCGTTGCCAATTGCCATGATTTTTTTTCAACATCTACGTCAGACGCTGGATGTGGGACATGGGACGCATGCATGACGGTAATTATTTATTATCTGATCTTCATCATTCGTTAATCGATATTCGTCATTCGTCATTTATTACCTGATCTTCATCATTCATCATTCATCATTCGTTAATCGATATTCGGTGTTCAAAAAATCAAAGTAGAATATCGAACATCGATTAACGAATGATGATTTATGAAGTAAATAAAAATCCCTCATTTATTGGTTGTGACGTATCAATTTTTATTAAACATTTGTAATATGAAAAACAAGTATGATCTCGAAGAACGATTAATAAATTTTGCTGTACTGATTATTAAGTTCGTTCAGGCGATGCCAGAGACGAAAGCAGCGAATCATTTGGGTGGGCAACTATTGCGTTCCGGTACATCGCCTGCATTAAATTATGGTGAAGCACAGAGCGGAGAATCCCGAAAAGATTTCATTCATAAAATGAAAATTATTTTGAAAGAACTAAGAGAGAATAGCATATGCTTAAAAATTATTCTTCGAACAAAACTATTTGGAACTGAAGAAAATCTGGTATTTGCCTTAGGAGAAAACAACGAATTAATTTCAATTTTTGTGAAAAGTGTCGAAACTGCACTTAAAAATGATCAAAAACGGTCAAATAATATCGAACATCGATCAACGAATGATGAATGATGAATGATGAAGATCAGGAACCTGTAGCGCACTTCATTATTCATCATTCGTTGATCGATATTCGACTTTCCAACAACTTCCTAATTCAAAATTCACCACTCTTCGGTTCGTCGTTCCAAAAACTTCTCAACTCAAAATTCTTTATTCCTTTATTCATCATTAAATTTTAAATACCGAGGTTCTGCGGGAAGAAGTTATTCAGCTGGTATGTACATAACGTACGGGTAACTTAACCTGTCAGGTGCTGCGCGACCTGACAGGTCAATAAAAAACCCAGACCATTTCTGATCGGGGTTTCATAATATATAATACCCTGAAGACCTTACGGACTTGTAAAATCAAAATTTACAATAGCTGAATCGAAGAGTATAGGATTCTTACTCCAGGTTTCTATTGCGTTCCGTTGTCGCAACACAATATAGTATTCATGATTTGTAATTGCCGGATCAAACTGTACTGTTACACTTCCATCTGTATGCATTAAGACTGTTGACGATGTAACAAGATCATAAGGTGATGAGGGGGCATGCAATTCAATTGTTATGGAATCGCATGCTGTAGTATCCATGCTTAAGGAATTGATGTACAAAGCGGCTTGCATTTGTCTGCTGCCCGTGTAAAAACCTTCAATAAAGACTTTTAAGTTTAAAGTGATTGAACATCCTTCATCAGTTTGTCCGTCACAGTTGTCATCAATACCGTTACCGCAAATTTCTATGGTGCCTGGATGAATGCCTGTCGCTGCATCATTGCAATCATTGTTGTTGGAAACCATGCCTGCGGGTTGAGTGCAAGCCGGGGTGAACACGGCCGGGTTGCCGTAGCCGTCAACGTCCGCATCTGCATACCAAACAGAACGACCTGTTATTGATGGATCAGCCCCGTCAATTAATCCGTCACAATCGTCATCCATTAGGTTACAGATTTCTGTTGCACCAGGATGTATTGAGCTATTTGTATCATCGCAATCTGTATTGTTAAGAATGTAACCAGGTGGTTGGTTTACAGCAACAATTGAAACTCCAGGATTGCCGAAGTTGTCTCCGTCCGCATCGCGATAGAAAGTGGTAGTTGGGTCACTGCAACCAATGAGCCGGACCAATTTTCTGCTGAAGCCGTTACTGCCAACATAATTGGTACCGACTACAATCTTACCGTCCAGTTGCAAAAGAACATTCATTTGGTTGTAAGGATTCATTACAGCTGTCGGCATAAAAGTATTATCGCGGCTACCATCACTATTCAAGCGTACCATTCCACTACCGGCAGGGCTGCCATTGTAGACCGTAAAATTTCCGGTTACCAACACTTTGCGATCAGGCTGAAGTACGACTGAAATAACATTTGAAACAGCATTCATGGTCTCAAATCCCGTTCCGATATGAAAAGTTGTGTCGAGACTGCCATCTATATTAACCCTTGCGATATAATTCATAGATGTGCTATGGTAATAACGAAAAGATCCGCCGATGATAATTTTTCCGTCTGGCTGAAGAGCCGAGGTATAGATTGCGCCGCTGTTCACACCGCTGATGCTGTCATAGGTTCCGCCTCCTGGATTAAATGAATTATCAATAGAGCCATCTGAATTTATACGAACTATACAACGCCTCGCTATGCTGTCGTATGTTGAGAAATCTCCTGCAGCTATAATTTTTCCGTCCGACTGTAAAGCAAGGGCATAAACAGGGGTACTGCTTCCTGAAAAATTATCGAAGTTAATTCCTCTTCCTCCGAAGGTATTATCCCGCGTACCGTCTGTATTTAAACGAATTAAATTGTTAGCCGCTGTGCTATTGTATGTACGGAAACCACCTCCTACAATTATTTTGTTGTCAGGTTGCAATGCAAATGAAAAGACTGCCGTACTGGAGCCGAAATGGGTACCGCCACTGTTGAAACCCCCATCACGAGAACCATCGCTGAATAGCCGCACCATTCCTCTTTTACTGACACCTTGATAGCTTATGAAACCTCCTCCCACTAAAATTTTTCCATCTGGTTGCACGGCAAGTGCTTTCACATTCGGAGTTAAAAAACCCGTTCCGGAATTAAATGATAAGTCACGCGTTCCGTCGGGGTTAAAGCGGTCTATACCCATTAAATGAAAAGGAGCAGGAATGGTTATTCCAAACCTACCCCCGATTATTATTTTCCCATCCGTTTGTTGTGTGATGCAGAGAATCTCGCTGCTATGAGTCGAAATGTTAAATGAAGGATCGAGCCCTGCCGGGTATATCGCTGCACTTCCATCATCACAATCTCCTCCCTGTGTGGCAGTCGTAAGCAGTTGGCAAGAGTATCCCAGGGAAGTGGTTCCAAAATGATCTCCGTCATTATCAACAAAGTATTCTGTGGCAGCAAAGCCCTCGTCTGTGGTGCCGTTGCAATTGTCATCAGTACCGTTGCATGTTTCAATTGCCCCCGGGTGAATTAACGGATTGGAGTCGTTGCAATCACCGAATGTGGCTACATATCCTGCCGGTTGGGCACAAGCGAGTAACTGTACTGAAGCATTGCCAAATCCATCGCTATCAGCATCGGCATACCAGTTAGTAGGTGCACCTACAATGGAAAGCTCGTTGGTGTTTTCAATGCCGGTTACGGCGGGACTACTGCTCACCACACGGATGCGGTAGCCGGTTGCGACGCTTGCATTGCCCGGTATGGTGGCGATAATCGTCCCTGGTGTTTTCGCAAAGCGAGTGCCTATAATGACAGGGTTGACAAAACTTCCGTTTGAATCACTCAACTGCGCAGTGAATACATTGCCATATAAGTAATAGCCGCTGGTTTGATAAGGAACGGCAACCGTTTCTCCGAGACAATACGACGCTGGAAATATCGTCTTCGTGACGATGCGATGAACATTGCCGGGATAGGGCTGATGATACCCCTCTGTTACTTTTATGCCACCTGCAACCTTTCTTTGAACAAAAGGTTCGCCCAATGTCCACGATATCTTAACGGCGCCCGCATTAGATACTCTGCCGGAAACAGGCATCACTTGCGGCTTGATAATTTGTCCGTATAAGTTCGCCACTTCCATGGAAAGAACCAGTGTGTATAAAAAAATATTCCTATTCATTTGTTTTAATTGTGAACCGCCTTTAACAAAGGGATATACAATGGTTACAGTTTAAGAAACTTAATGTTTAAAGGCTACAAAGCTGAAAACGCTTTGTACTCTATTACCAGTATTAACTTGTCCAATAGCAACTGTAATTTCCCCAGAAAAGCCGGATGATACTGGAATAAGGTTGAAAATGGGATTAAATTGATAACCGCTAACGTTCGATAAAGTAACAATTACTACATATCTAAAATGATCTTCTACACCATTCAATATAATTTCATACAGTAAATCTTGACTATTCCATGTACAGGTAAAATTTCCTGAACTCTTGTAAATTGAACCATCATTTAGAATTGTGCCAAAAGCCGCAGGTAAAAAATCAGCTAATTGACTCGGTGATCTGCGTACTTCAACACCGGCACCAAGAGTGACTCCTGCATTTGAAATTGACACCGACTTACCCCCATTAGAGAAGGATAAATAATTATTAGCATTTTCAAAGGAAATAATTCCTTGGGTTCCGGAAGGACTTCCAAACTTTAAACCGCTAAAAGAACCGACCGGAGAAAGCAGGCTCAGATAAGTATTAGCATCATTTTCGAAAACTGCCACAGAACCCACTGGAGAAACTGCTCCTGAAGACCCAGCATATATGTGTAAGGGGGCAGATGGATTTGTAATCCCCCCGATTCCAACATTACCACTACTTGATATTCTTAACCGCTCAGTGTTATTGGTTTTCACTATTAAATCAGTCGGATTCGTAGTCCCTAAAAAATGCGAGCTTGTAGCGGCGTTACCGGTTAAGCTCCAGGTATTTCCTGAAGAGAGCGCATAAGGAACGCTAAGCATCTGTTGAGCACCCATGTTGGAATAGGAAGTTCCTCCCGCAGGGTCTATCTCCATCTGCAAAAATTTGGAACCGCTGCTCCAGGCAATGGTGCTGAAGTTGCCGCTCAGGAAAGTGCCCTGTCCCACATTTACATTGAACAAGCCCAGCTCATCCGTAGTGGTTACATGCCTTTCACTGTAAACCACCGTTCCGTTTGCCGTAGCATCATGTATGCTGAACCGAAGCGAGATGGACTGGTTGGCGATGAGGTTGCCGGCTGTGTCGCGGGCTACGGCCTGGTATGTAATTGCCTGTGGGGCCTGCGCTAATACAAATTGAATGCTAACCAGGAATGAAAAGATAAATGTAATTGTTTGTTTCATGTTGTGTGGTTTGTATGTTATCTGTTGATGAATTCATTTGATCACGGGTGCAACAATATTAACTCAAGAGGAAAATTTAAGGAAGAGAAAAGTAAAAAAGTTGTATTTTTTTCGTGTTGCCTTGTAGTTCCGTTTTGTGTATGTGGATCAAATATAAAAAAATATCTCTCATTCGGGGACAGGTTGGGAAGAATAATTACACATATCTGTCTCATATCCTGAAATTTTGCTGTAATGATTATAGAAATCGTTCAAACAATGTCCGATACAAAGGAAGCAAATCATCTGGCGGGACAATTATTGCGATCTGGTACATCTTCCGCATTAAATTACGGAGAAGCGCAAAGCGGAGAATCACGCAGAGATTTTATCCATAAAATAAAAATCGTGTTGAAAGAATTGAGAGAAAGCAATATTTGTCTAAAAATTATTTATAGAACACGTCTTTTTTCTGAAGAAGAAAAAATAAATTTTGTTTTGAATGAAAGCCATGAATTAATATCCATTTTTGTAAAGAGCGTGGAGACTGCTGAGAAAAACCTTCAAGTGGCAACAAAATCACAAATCAAAAATCGTTAATCCTTGTTCTTAAATCACAAAAATATTTACAAGCAAGGATTAACGATTTGTGATTTTAGAAATAAAAAAACCCCCACGATCTTTCGAAAGTGAGGGTTAATAATTACGGCAACGACATACTCTCCCGGATGTAACTCCAGTACCATCTGCGCTGTTGGGCTTAACTGCTCTGTTCGGAATGGGAAGAGGTGGACACCAACGCTA
>JANLOW010000246.1:0-1650 GCA_031366785.1 Bacteroidota bacterium
CGCTTAAAGATTCCGTCGAGCAAGACCTTGTGGTTTCAATTTAATAAGTTATTCCATCACCATCACCAAATCATCCGTCTCCACCATCGTCGCTTCTGAAAGAGCAATCCTCGAAATTTTTAAATCACGCGGCGCGGTAATGGTTGTTTCCATTTTCATTGCTTCAATGGTAAATAACGGTGTGTTTTTTTTAACAGCGTCTCCATTCTTTACAAAAACTCTGGCCAGTCGACCTTGCAGTGGTGCACCAATATGTTTATCACCGCTAACTTTTTCATTGGAGATTTTTTTAACACTCGCTTTTCTGTCCTTTATTTCTATAGACCGCGTTTGTCCGTTCAATCTGAAAAAAACAGTTCGATTTCCTGAATCATCTGTATGATCTGAAATATAAAGTAGGCGAATGATAAGAGTTTTTCCCGTTCCTATATCAACCAATATCTCCTCATTATTTTTCATGCCAAAGAAAAAAACTGTTGTTGGAAGCGGACTCACATCACTGAATTGTTTCGTAAATGCATAATACTCTTCAAAAACTTTCGGATAAAATTTCCAAGACAAAAAATCCTGGAAACTCTGATAGTAATCGAATTTTTTCTGAAACTCTTCAAATTCTTTTTCGAAATTAACCGGTTCCAGATGGGCATTCGGAAGATCAGTATATGGTTTTTCGTCTTTCAGAATTATTTTTTGTAATTCCTTTGGCCAGCCGTCGTAAGGCTGACCTAAATCACCGCGAAACATATTTTTTACAGATTCAGGAAAAGAAAGTGTTTCACCCCGGGAGAAAATATCTTTACTCGTAAGATTATTTGTAACCATAAACATGGCCATGTCGCCAACAACTTTCGAAGATGGCGTTACTTTTACGATATCACCAAAAAGCATATTGACATCTTCATACGTTTGCTTTATCTCATCCATTCGCGAAGCAAGTCCAAGCGAAATAGCCTGTGGCTTTAAATTTGAATATTGCCCGCCGGGTATTTCATGTTTATAAACTTCTGCCGTACCTGCCATCAATCCCGATTCAAACGGATAATAATATTCGCGTACTGTTTCCCAATAGTTAGAAAATTCGTTGAGAGAATTTACATTGATGTTTACTTCATAAGGTGTATGATTTAATGTTTCGACCAGTACATTAAAGTTTGGCTGAGAGGTAAGGCCGGACATTGAACTAAGTGCAACATCAACGACATCGACACCCGCTTCAATGGCTTTCAGATACATTGCGTTTTGAATTGAAGAAGTATCATGTGTGTGAAGATGAATGGGTATATCAACAGTCTTTTTTAATTCACTCACTAGTAAACCTGCAGCATATGGTTTTAACAATCCGGCCATATCTTTTATGGCAAGAATATGCGCGCCTGAATCTTCAAGTCTTTTAGCCAGATCTAGATAATACTGAAGAGAATATTTCTGTCTCTTCGGATTCATAATGTCTCCTGTATAACAAATGCAAGCTTCGGCAATTCCTCCGGTACGCTCACGGACGGCGGCAATACTTACTTTCATGCTATCAATCCAATTCAATGAATCAAAAATGCGAAAGATGTCGACACCGGTTTCCCAGCTTTTCTCTATAAATTTTTCAACGAGATTATCAGGATAAGAAGTATAACCGACAGCATTGGATCCGCGGAT
>JANLOW010000280.1:0-1766 GCA_031366785.1 Bacteroidota bacterium
AGTGATGAAAGTGTAGTTGAACAATGGAGCGAAAATGCCTACTATCAATATTTTTCCGGAGAGAAAGTTTTTTCAAGTAAGCAGCCTTGTGTGCCTACTGAATTAGTGGAGTTCCGCAAGCGAATTGGTGAATCGGGAGTGGAATTAATTTTAAAAGAAAGTATTCGTGTCAATGGAAGCGACGCTGATGATGATCATCTGAGCGGAGACACGACGGTACAGGAGAAAAACATTACGTATCCGACGGACGACAAACTCTACAAGAAAATAATTTCAAAATGCAGGAGCATCGCAGAGAAAGAAGGAATTGAATTGCGTCAGAGTTATATTTTCACGGTAAAAAAGTTAAGCACGATTCAACGTTTTAGACGGAACAAAGGAGGAGATGCAAAAGCAAGAAAAGCAAGTAAGAAAATAAAAACGATTGCAGGAAGAATGATTCGTGATGTAGAGCGAAAACTAAGAGCAACTGAATTGAACAATTACAGTTCCGATTTAAATTTGTTTAAGAAAGTACTTGCACAAAAAAGAGAAGACAGTAATAAAATTTATAGCCTTCACGAACCGGAAGTAAAATGTTATACGAAAGGAAAAGAACATAAGCGGTTTGAATTTGGAAGTAAAGCGTCGTTTCTAATAACGCAAAATACAGGAGTGATTGTAGGCGCACTCAACTTTACAGAAACCCTTCATGATTCTAAAACAATTCCGGAAGCCTTGGAGCAATACCATCGCTTAATGAACAAAGAGCCAAAAAGTATTTTCTTAGATCGAGGATATCGAGGGCCAAAAAAAATTGGTGACACAGAACTCCATACACCGAAACCTGACAAAAACATCACTACATCAAAAAGAAAACGACATAAGCGCAGAGCAGCCATAGAGCCAGTGATAGGTCACCTGAAACATGATTATCGAATGATTAGAAATTACCTAAAAGGAACGGCAGGAGATGCGATAAATGTAATGATGGCAGCAGCTGCGATGAACTTTAAACGGATAATGAACAAATGGAAGGAGGACATTTTTTTGTTCCTTTATTTTATTGTCAATTTATTCAAAACACAATCGATCCCATTAAGAACAAATCAAATTATAATCTGGAAAAGTACTTTTTGAGGGTCGACTAACTATTAAATATATGGTGGCAAGTGAAAAATAACAAACCGATACTGTTTGAAAGATAGACCTTACAAAAGTATTGATGCTTACGATTTCGCCTGTCAAGATTTGTGGTTTCGTTTTAATTAAATCCAAGAATCATTTAAATCAATTTCCGAATTTCCATTCCCTTAATTTAGAATGATCTTTCTGAAACTTCTAGAATGTGAATTCGAAAATTCGATGAAGTAAATTCCCTTGTCAAATCCGGTTAAATCAAATTCCTGCAAATCATCGCTTCCCTCAAAATTTATATTTCTTGTAATACGTGTTCGTCCTAAAATATCTGAAATATAAATTGAAGATATCGGATCTACACTTTTACCTATTTCTACCTTAACTAATCCATTTGAAGGATTGGGATAAATTTTCAATTCCGGCAATGCATCTTCTTCAACCAATATTGTTGTACAATCTTGATAGAACGAAATTCCTGCTGCTGGATGCATATTTGTATTCGCAGCAGTAAAATGAAAACCAAAACTTCCATTAAATGGGTACGGATCTACCGGATAATTGTAACTCGAATCAGAAGCTGAACCAATATTGGTCATATTGCAATTGAGCGAATCAAATCCAAAAAAAACATTCCCGCCTATCCCTAA
>JANLOW010000299.1:0-16025 GCA_031366785.1 Bacteroidota bacterium
TTTACGAAAATCTTCAACTGCATTATTCTTTTCAAGAATAGCAGCAACGATAGGTCCTGATGACATATATTTTACAAGGTCATTATAAAACGGACGCTCTTTGTGTACAGCATAAAACTCTCCTGCACGCTCAGGTGTTAGTTGTGTATATTTCATAGCAACAATTCGAAAGCCCGCTTCATTAATTTTTGCTAAAATAGGACCGATGTAATTATTTCCAACTGCATCAGGCTTTATCATTGTGAATGTTCTGTTCATTTTTTTATTCGTTTTAATTATATTTTTTTAATAGTAATTAATAAAATCAAGAGAATCCTTAAATCCTTTTTTTCAAGGATCAGACAATTTATCCATGATTAACCAAACTACAATGCTTTAATTTCTGTAATCAATTTCGTCAAAGCATCTTTAGCATCGCCGAAAAGCATACTCGTTTTCGGATTGTAGAAAAGTTCGTTTTCAATTCCTGCATAGCCGGCATTCATGCTTCTTTTATTTACGATGATGTGATGTGCATCTTCTACATCTAAAATTGGCATGCCATAAATAGGAGAGGAGGGATCTGTTTTTGCTGCAGGATTTACTACATCGTTTGCGCCTACAACAAGGACAACATCAGTCGTTGTAAATTCAGGATTAATTTCATCCATTTCGCTTAGTTTGCTATAGTCAACATTACTTTCTGCAAGCAATACATTCATATGTCCGGGCATTCGTCCGGCCACAGGATGAATGGCGTATTTCACAACAACGCCTCTTTCTTCCAGAATTTTTTCAAGTTCATGAATAACATGCTGTGCTTGTGCAACGGCTAAACCATATCCGGGAACGATAATAACTTTCTTTGAATAATTCATTAACACAGCGGCATCGCTGATGGAAATATCTTTTATACTTCCTTTCAAACCTGCACCAATTCCTGCAGCAGCAGCTTCTCCAAAGGCGCCAAAAATAACATTGAACAATGGCCGGTTCATTGCTTTGCACATGGCAAGTGTCAGAATAGTTCCTGCTGAACCAACCAGTATTCCACCGGTAAGCATAACCTGATTGTTATATAAAAATCCTCCGAAAGCTGCAGCGAGTCCGGTGAATGAATTAAGCAATGAAATCACAACGGGCATATCTGCGCCACCAATGGGCATCACAAAAAATACTCCGTAAATTATTGCAAGTGCAAATGCTGAATAGAGAAGCATATTGTTTCCTGTACCGGAAGTAGTAATAAAAACCGCTGCCGCAACAGTGATGAGCATTAAAATAAGATTGATGAAATTATAATTCGGCAGTCGAATTGAACTTTTAATTGTTCCATTCAATTTCATAAAAGCAACAATACTTCCGGAAAAAGAAACGCTACCGATTACAAGTCCGGCCATGATGATTCCTGTTTTTGCCGGTAAACCAATATTATGATGGAATTCTAGCAAAGAAATTAAAGCAGCACAACCCCCGCCCATACCATTAAAGATGGAAACCATTTCCGGCATGGAAGTCATCTTAACTTTTTTAGCTGCAAGCCAGCCGATGATACTTCCGATAATGATTGCAGATGTTATCAGTATGTAAACAATAGAAGATACATCACCATCGTGTAAAAAAATAGTTGCTGCTACAGCCAATGTCATTCCAAATGCAGCGATGAGATTTCCGCGTCTTGCAGTAGCCGGGCCCCCAAGCATTTTTAGTCCGATTACAAATGTAACAGAGGCAATAAGATAAATTATATCTAAGATATATTGATTTGTCATTTTATTTCAAAAAAATTATTTCTTCCCTTTTTTACTGAACATTTCGAGCATGCGGTCAGTGACTACAAATCCGCCGACAACATTTAATGTTCCAAGAATTACAGCGACGAAGCCAAGACTGAGGAGAAGAATGTTTTCAGGTTCTGTATTTAGCATAACTATAATTGAACCTACGATTACAACACCATGTATTGCATTTGCCCCCGACATAAGAGGTGTATGCAAAACGGATGGAACTTTTCCGATTACTTCAACACCGACAAAAATAGAAAGGATTAGAACGTATATCTTATCGATATTTGCTCCGAGAAATGTAATTAAGTCATTCATGTTTTAAAATTATTTACCGGTTATAATTTTCAGGCATTTACCGGAACGGCTTTTGAAATAATTTTTCCTTTGTGAACAATCAACGAGCCTTTGGTAATTTCTTCGTCTAGTTCCCACTTAAATCCATCCTTTGTTGCAAGATGAAGGAGGAAAGCCTGAATATTTTTTGCATACAATTCACTTGCATTTAATGGTAATAAACTGGGAAGATTGGCTTCTCCAATTATAGTTACTCCATTAATGACAACGTTTTTGTTTATCTCACTCAGTTCACAATTTCCGCCCTGACTCACAGCCATGTCGACAATCACACTACCGGGGCGCATTTGTTTTACCATTTCTGCCGTTACTAACAGGGGTGCTTTTTTTCCCGGAATAAGTGCTGTTGTAATAACCAGATCCGCTTCAGAAATATGTTTAGCAATAAGTGCCTGTTGTTTTTTAAGAAAACCTTCGGATACATTTTTTACATAACCACCTTCCAGTTTTATAGAATCATCGCCTGTTACTTCTATAAATTTTCCTCCGAGTGATTCAACCTGTTCTTTTGTTTCCGGGCGGATGTCTGAAACTTCTACAATTGCGCCGAGACGTTTAGCAGTAGCGATAGCCTGAAGTCCGGCAACACCGGCACCCATAATAACAACTCGGGAAGGCTTAATGGTACCGGCAGCAGTCATCAGCAATGGAAAAATTTTTCCAAGTGTGGCTGCACCGATTATAACTGCTTTATAACCGGCCAGATTAGCCTGTGAACTAAGGACATCCATCTTTTGCGCCCGAGAAATCCGAGGAATGGCATCCATAGAGAAGACACTGATTCCTTGTCTGGAAGCGGCTTCAATTAATTCGCCATTTGTGGCGGCATATAGTAAGGAGATTAAAGCCGCTTCTTTTTTCATCAGGGTAATTTCTGAAGTAGAAGGGGCATTAATTTTTAAGATTAAATCGGCAGTACGGTATAGTTCATCCTTGTTTTCGATAATTTTTGCACCTGCTTTTTCATAAGCAGCATTATCGAAAAATGAATTTATACCGGCATCTTTTTCAACAATCAGCTCAAATCCTGATTTAATGAGCGACAGAACCACATCGGGCGATAAGGCTACCCTTTTTTCAAAAGCATTATTTTCTTTTGGAACCGCTACAATCACAATATTTTCACAATTTTAAAATCCCGCAAAGAAAACAATTAATTTTGGTTTCTCATAAAGCATAAAGCGGGGAAATTTTATATTTGCATTTATGATTAAACTTACTCAACATTCTTTGGATAAATTGGAAGAACTTCTTTCAATGTCCGGTTATACGGTTCGTAATGAAAGAGGTAACTTTAAGTCAGGAAGCTGTCTTATAGAATCTTCAAATGTGATAGTTTTGAATAAGTTCGCAACTGTTGAAGCCAAAGTGGCTTATCTCATTGAAGCAATTCAAAACCTTGTTATCGATGAAAATCTGTTAGATGAAAAAAACAAAAAATTTCTTCAGCAGGTAAAACTTGCTGTTGTAGATATTACTGCCATAGAAGGCTGATAACAGGGTATGATATTCACTTTTTTAGGTACGGGAACTTCGCAAGGTGTGCCTATGATAGGCTGCACATGTGAGATATGTACTTCTGAAAACCCAAAAGATAAACGTTTGCGTAGTTCTATTATGGTTGAAAATGATTCAGCAAGGATCGTGATTGACTCGGGACCCGATTTCAGGCAGCAAATGTTACGTGAAAATGTTCATTCCCTTGATGGTGTGGTTTTTACGCATGAGCACAAGGATCATATTGCCGGACTTGATGATGTTCGTGCTTTCAATTATCTCCATAAAAAACCGATGGATGTTTATGCTTCGGTTAGGGTTCAGGAAGCGTTGCGTCGTGAATTTCATTATATTTTTTCGGGTGATACGTATCCTGGTATTCCCCGGTTAACTATTCATACAATCGGTGAAAAACCATTTAATGCATCGTCATTCAGTATACAACCTGTTCCTGTTGTTCATTTGAATTTGCCTGTGCTCGGTTTTCGAATCGGTGATTTCAGCTATATAACTGATGCAAATTTTATTTCTGAAGATTCAAAATCTATCATCAAATATTCGAAAGTTTTGGTTTTGAATGCACTTAGAAGAGAGAAACATGTTTCTCATTTTAATCTCGATGATGCATTAAAACTTATAGAAGAATTGAAACCCGAAAAAGCATATTTTACTCATATCAGTCATCAGCTGGGTTTGCATGATGAGGTCAATAATGAATTACCTTCGCATGTGAGGTGTGCTTATGATGGGCTAAGAATTGAATGTTAGAACCAAGAGCCAAGAGCCAAGAATCAAGAATCAAGACAGGAGAGCCAAGAAATTAGAGAATTTGTCTTGACTCTTGGCTCTAGGTTCTTGACTCTCTTTGATGTTTGTTTCTTTTTTGAGTTTACACTACTTTTGCGCAATTAATAATTAATAACTAAAATCTAAAATCTAATAACTAAAATCTAATAACTAAAATCTAATATCTAATATCTAATATCTAATACCTAAAATCTAATTTCTATTAACCACCAACAATGTTTGAAAGTCTGAGTGATAAGCTTGAAAGAGCCTTTAAAGTTTTGAAGGGAGAAGGAAGAATTTCCGAGATTAATGTTGCCGAAACATTAAAGGAAGTAAGAAAGGCCTTGCTTGATGCCGATGTTAATTTTAAAGTAGCAAAGCAATTTACTGATATCGTAAAAGAAAAAGCACTTGGGCAAAACGTTCTAACGGCAGTTTCACCCGGACAGTTAATGATTAAAATAGCACATGATGAGTTAGCTGTTTTAATGGGTGGAGAGAAAGTCGATATAAATATTAGCTCAAATCCTTCAATCATTCTTATGGCCGGACTGCAAGGTTCTGGTAAGACGACTCTCTCTGGAAAACTGGCTGCATTTCTTAAATCAAAAAAGCAGAAACTTCCATTGTTAGTTGCTTGTGATGTTTATCGTCCGGCAGCGATTGAGCAGTTGAAAGTATTAGGGCAACAAATAGATGTTCCTGTTTACAGCGAAGAAGGAAATACCAATCCGGTACAAATTGCGAAAAATGGAATTGCATTTGCAAAAGAGAATAACAGGAATCTTATAATCATTGATACTGCAGGACGATTGGCAATCGATGATGAAATGATGAATGAAATTGAAGCGATTAAAAAAGCAATCAATCCTCATGAAATTCTTTTTGTAGTCGATGCCATGACAGGGCAAGATGCGGTTAATACGGCAAAGATTTTTAATGACCGCCTTAATTTTGATGGTGTAGTTCTTACCAAACTTGATGGCGATACACGAGGAGGAGCTGCGCTTTCCATTAAATCGGTTGTAAACAAGCCAATAAAATTTATAGGTACGGGTGAGAAGCTGGATGCGCTTGATATTTTTTATCCTGAACGTATGGCCGATCGTATTCTCGGTATGGGTGATATTGTTTCTCTTGTTGAAAAAGCACAAGAGCAATTTGATTCGGCCGAAGCAGCGATTTTACAGAGGAAGATTGCTAAAAATCAATTTAGTTTTGAAGATTTTTTAAAACAGATTCAGCAGATCAAAAAAATGGGAAATATGAAAGATCTGATTGGCATGATTCCCGGTGCAGGCAAAGCGATGAAGGATGTGGATATTAGTAATGATTCTTTCAAACATATTGAAGCAATTATTCATTCGATGACACCATTGGAAAGAACAAATCCGGCTGTATTAAATGGAAGCCGCCGTCAACGAATTGCTAAAGGAAGCGGAACTACTATTCAAGATGTAAATAAGCTCATCAAACAATTTGATGAAATGAGAAAAATGATGCGTGTGTTCTCCAATAAAGATCAGGCTGCAAAGATGATGCGTAATATGCCGGGAATGCGGAGGTAAATATTTTATTTATTAATTAACGAATTGAGAATTTTAGATGGAAAAATAGTAAGTTCCGACATCAAGCAAAAGCTTGCTTTGGAAGTTGCAAAGATGAAGGAAGCAGGCAAACGCCCTCCGCATCTTTGTGCAATACTTGTCGGATCAAATGGTGCTTCTGAAACGTATGTTGCCAGCAAAGCAAAAAATTGTTTAGAGATTGGATTTAAGTCAACGGTTTTGCGATTGGAAGAATCTATCAGCGAAATTGATTTGCTTAAAAAAATTATAGAGATAAATTCAGATGATTCGATTGACGGCTTGATAGTTCAGCTGCCGCTTCCTTCTCATATTAATGTACAGAAAGTAATGGAAACTATTTCTCCTTCTAAAGATGTAGATGGTTTTCACCCTGTAAATACGGGAAGGTTAATGCAAAATCTTCCTTGTTATATTCCTGCAACTCCATTTGGAATATTGCTCATGTTAGAGCATTATAAAATTGAAACATCAGGAAAACATTGTGTAATTATTGGCCGAAGTAATATTGTTGGAATGCCAATGAGTATTTTGATGTCACGCAATGGATACCCGGGAAATTGTACAGTTACACTTTGTCATAGTAAGACGATTGATTTACCTTCCATTAGCCGAAGCGCAGATATACTAATTGCCGCATTGGGTCGTCCCGGTTTTGTAAAAGCCGATATGGTTAAGGAAGGTGCAATTGTAATTGATGTCGGCATTACCAGAGTATCATCGCCGCTGACTAAAAGTGGTTTTAAGATAACAGGAGATGTTGATTTTGATCAGGCATCTCCAAAAACTTCATGGATAACGCCGGTTCCTGGCGGAGTAGGTTTAATGACAATTGTAGGACTGCTTACAAATACACTTAAAGCCTGCAGGAAAGAAGTGATTTATTAAAGATTATTCCAAATAACAAATGCGAAAAGAATGGTCGTAATTCTTATCTTGAGAAGAATGAAATCGATAGTTATTGCAGATGCTAAGGCCAACAATAACTGAATATTGTAATAACCATATTGAAAGTTTTTCAATATGGCATAATTTACCTTTTATAATGATTAGCCATTTTTTTTCTTACTATAATCTCAAAGGTTCCGCCAGCTGGCGGATGACATTGTATTAGGGTTGAGAGTGCCGTCCACTTGCCGCCAAACGGGCTTGTTACAAGAAACAAATTTTCATTGGCGGCTAGTGGACGGCACATGTATATAAACAAAGTTGTCATCCGCCAGCTGGCGGATCTTTTGAGTTTATAGAACCTATATTAAAATTAATTCTAAAGTTGAATTAGTTATTTATTATAAATTTGCGGAGAATTAGGAAATTCTCATGAGATGACCTCAAAATTAAAAAAGTAATTACTTTATACATAAGTAAATGAAATTGGCCGATTTTTAATAAAAGATTTTTTTTTCAGTATTGTTAATAGGATATTAATCGGTGATTAAAAAAATTAAAACTATTATAAATTTAAAAATAAATCATTAACCAATAATAAAATTAATCTTCACTTTTCAATCAAATAATGTCTGCACAAAATTACCCTTTAATGGAAGATTTCTACACCATACAAGGTGAAGGATACAATACAGGGAAGGCTGCATACTTTTTGCGATTGGCAGGATGTGATGTTGGTTGTGTTTGGTGTGATGTTAAAGAGTCATGGTTGGCAGAAAATCATCCTCGTATTGGGATTGATGAAATGTTGGAGCGGATAAATGATTCTGGCGCAGATAAAGTCGTTGTTACCGGTGGTGAACCGGCCATGTATGACCTTAAGCCTCTCACAGATGCTTTGAGAAAAAATAATCTTCTTTGTTATATTGAAACAAGCGGTGCCTATCCACTTACAGGTGATTGGGATTGGATATGTGTTTCACCGAAAAAATTTAAAGCTCCGCTGCCTGAAATTTTACTTTTGGCAAATGAATTAAAAGTAATTGTTTATAATAAAAGTGATTTCGATTGGGGCGAAAAAAATGCAGAAATGCTAAATGATAATTGTTTACTTTACCTTCAACCTGAATATTCTGTGAATGAAAAAATTTTACCTCAAATTATTGAATATGTTAAAACAAATAAGCGGTGGAGAATTTCGTTACAGACGCATAAGTATTTGGGGGTGAGGTGAGGTTAATTTGAGCAATTGAATATTTAGTGTTAATTATAATTCCGAAAAAACAATAATTTTTTTTACGAATGAGACAAATATTGTGTGGCTTATTAATTTTTTTTACCATTAAGGTAGTTTATGCACAACATGAATATACAAGTACCAATCCAAAAGCGGTGCGTGCCTTTGAATCGGCTGCCAAATTTTACGATGGGAAACAAAATGCAAGGGCGCTCGAAACACTTGATGAAGCAATAAGTGCGGATAGTAAATTTATTGAAGCTTTTATGCTAAAAGCAAATATTTATTCTGATCTATTGGAACATGAAAAGGCAATATCGGCCTATAAAAAAGCAATTGCCATAAATCCTGATTTTTTCCCAAATAATTTTTTTTCTTTAGGAAGAGAAGAATATATTTTTGGAAAGTATCAAGATGCAAAAATACATTTAGAAAAATTTATTGCATATCCGAAAGTTAAAGGTAACCTTCTTTGGAAAGCCAAACACTTAATTGAAAACGCAGATTTTGCAAACCAGGCTGTTCGAAACCCGGTACCTTTTTCACCGGTCAATATGGGCAGTAATATAAACTCTGCCGACGAAGAATATTTTCCGACTATTACTGCTGATGGAAAATTATTTCTTTATACAAGGAGAGTAAAGAAAATATCTTCTTCCAATTCACAAAGTATGCAAGAAGATTTTTATAAAAGTAGGAGAGAAGATAAGGATTGGGAAAAATCAGTTCCACTGACAGAAATTAATACAGGAGGGAATGAAGGCGCTCCCGCATTATCAGCAGATGGCCAATATCTATTTTTTACGGCCTGTGATGAATTATTAGAAGGTACCGGCGCCAGGAAAACAAATGGCAGTTGTGATATTTTTTTATCGAAAAAAGCTGGCTATCGTTTTACAGAGCCCCGCAACTTAAATGCTCCTATTAATACTGGTTCGTGGGAATCGCAACCATCCTTTTCTTCTGATGGTCATACCCTTTATTTTATCAGAAGAATAAACGGTCCGGGTAATATAGGTCAGAGTGATATTTTGGTTTCCCATGTAGGTGCAAATTTTACATGGAGTGAGCCGGTTTCTGTGAGTGATTTAATAAATACACCTGAGGATGAAAGTTCTGTTTTTATTCACCCTGATGATCAGACTTTATATTTCTCCTCCAACGGACATCCTGGAATGGGCGGTTTGGATATTTTTATGAGCAGAAGAGATTCTGCAGGAAAATGGGGCAAACCTGTAAATCTTGGTTATCCGATTAATACTATTAATGATGAAAATTCATTTCTGGTAAGCCCTGATGGTGAAACTGCCTATTTTGCTTCTGATCGCGAAGGGGGGTTAGGTTCTCTGGATCTTTATCAGTTTTCGCTATATGAAAAAATTCGACCACAGCCTGTAACATATATGAAAGGAAAAGTATTTGATGCAGAAACTCAAAAAGTACTTTTAGCTTCCTTCGAACTAATTGACCTTTTTACCGGAAAAACTGTAGTAAGTTCAACATCGAATGCAACTACAGGAGATTTTATAGTCGCTCTACCAACCGGAAAAAGTTATGCATTGAATGTTTCAAAAGATGGATATCTTTTTTATTCGGAAAACTTTCAACTAAAAAGTATAAAATCTGCAAAAGATCCTTTCTTAAAAAATGTTCCTTTGAAACCAATAAAAGTTGGCGGAAATATTGTTCTGAATAATATTTTTTACGATACCGATAAATATGATCTTAAAAATGAATCAAGGATCGAATTGGATAAATTAATTTCTTTTCTTGAGAAAAACCCAAAAATAAAATTTGAAATTAGTGGTCATACCGATACAATCGGAACAAAACTATACAATCAGGTATTATCTGAGAAAAGAGCAAGATCTGTTTTTGATTATCTTCTTGTCAAAGGAGTAGCAATTAGTCGTATGACATCCAAAGGGTATGGAGACTCCAGGCCTGTTGCTAAAAATAATACAGAAGATGGAAGATCAAAAAACAGGAGAACGGAATTTACTGTAACGGCTGTTGAATAATTAAATAATGAGATAATTTTAAATAAGAATTCCAGTCCCATTCGCCTCCATAAAAACATCCGTCATAATAATAAAGCATGTTTATATTTATGACAATACAAAGGAAAGCGAATGACCAGACTATTATTTTTTGAAGCTTTTTACGTCGACTAAACAGAAAATCAGCAGCGGGAAAAGCAAAGAGGGCATAATATTCAACAAAATTTCTCGCGCCGTAGGAACAACCAAACCACCAATTCCACCAGCTAGCGCATATCAGGGAAACAATAATAAAAGCTGAAAAAATAAACATATTTTCAATTTTATTTTTTTTAATTCCCAACACTATTCCTGCTAATGCTAATAATAGGAAAGGAGTATACGTAAAAAGTCCGTTATTGGTACTAAACCAAACTTTAAACAGGCGGGGATGCATCCAATTACTAAACGATTCACCCGTATACGTATAAGAAATTAAATGCCCAAAAGATTTTTGCAGGTAAAATAATTGAGGGAGTAGTGGCAATGAAAATCCAATAATTAAAATAGCAACCGATTTAATAGTACTGAAAAAAGAGAATATTCTTTCTTTGAACTCATTTAAATTTTTTATTCCAAATAAAAGAATGGCAGGAATAAAAATAATATTGGATGGACGACATAAAATGATTAATCCGCAAACAATTCCGGTTATAAGAAAATAAGAATAATTATTCTTCCTTTTATCAATTAAAAATAAAAGTAGAGAAAACAGGAAAAAGGAATAGGCATGTGACATTCCATTCGCTGTAATTGCATAATAGTATAAATTGGTAGCAAGTAAAATTAATAGAATAGTAAGTAATGAATGAAAAGAAGAAAATCTTTTTTTTAAGAGGTTAAATAAAATTAATAATCCGAGCCAAGAATAAAAAATTGATGCAATTAAAATAGAATTAATATAAGTTCTTGAGAAACCATCTGTCGGTAAATTTGATATTTTTTGTATAAAGTGTGCACATAAGAAAAAAGGAGCCTGAAGTAAAGCAACTCCGCTAAAATATTTATTTTTAATTGTATTTGTATTATTATCTAATGCAAATCCATGCCCTGTATTATTTTCGATATTTGCCGGCCAATTCATGGAGTTATTTCCATAAATGAACCACATTGGCAAATATGCATAATATCCCGCTGCATCAGCCCAGATTACACCATGATATGTATTCGTTTTTAATTTACTGTGCATATTAAAAGTGAGAAAGAGAAGCACAGGTAAAAGCAGAGCCAAAAAAATATTTGCAAACCGAAGATTTCCCCGAAAAATATTTAATGCTGAATGCATAATTTTTTAATCGAAATTGTTTGAGAGGTTTTCAGAATAACAAAATAAAGACCTGATGATAAATCTATAGCAGAAAAATGAAAATCATTTTTTGAATCAATTAAAGAAAATGTTTTCACTAAAACTCCTTCACTGCTGATTATTTCAATTGTTTTCTTTTCTTCTGACGGAAAAGTAGAATTTAATTTTAAATTGATAATTTCATTTGCAGGATTTGGAAAAACTGAAAAAGAATTATTAAATTTGGAAGGATCTTCGATATTATTTAAAATTACTCCGGTAGCTACACCAAATGTATCTGTTTTAATCAAGTAGAGATTTGGAAAATTACTTCCATAGGTATTAGTTTCACCGATCATGGCATATCCGCTATCGGATGTAAGTATCATATTATAACAAATTTCTGTTTCCAGACCACCGTATGTTTTAGCCCACATGAAGTTACCATTAGCATTCATGCGGAGTAAATAAAAATCTTCATTGCCTCCTGTTTGATTTCCTGTAAAACCGGAAGCAGTTAAATTTCCATCACCGGTTTCATGAATAGAATAAAAGGATTCATCAGAGGTTTTTGAATTAACATATCTCCATATTTCATTTCCGCCGGAATCTGCTCTAGCGGCAATAAACTGAAAAACGCTATCAGGCGATTGATAGCTTCCGCTAAAAATTATATTACCATTAGTAGTTTCTTCCACCGAATACCCGAAATCATTAAGCGGCCCGCCAAATGTTTTTGACCATATTAAATTACCGTTGTTATCATACCTTAAAAGCCAGATATCTGAACCTCCTGAACCATTAGAATAAGTAGTTCCACAAAGTATTAAATCCCCATTGGAGCATTTGTTTACACTATTTATTTCATCTTTCATGGCTCCGGGAATAATATTTTTCCAGATACTATTTCCGAGCGGATCTACTTTCAAAATAAATCCATCCGGCCCACCGTTGCTCACGCGATAGGTAGAACCTGTTAATATAAAACTACCATCTGAAAGTTCAACGGATGCATTCAAAAACTCCCAATCATTTCCTTCATAAATTTTTTCCCAGATTATTTCTCCATATGAATTGGTGCGAATCAGATAGGGAGAATAGATGCTGTTAATTTTATTTGTAAAACCACTCATTAAAAATCCCCCATCGTTTAATAGAAGAACGGATTTCATATTGTCAATGGAGGCGTCGCTGTAAATTTTTTTCCACTCAACAACACCTGATGGTGAAAATTTCACCAGGTAAGGATCCATGTCACCTCTGACATTATAACTGTTAGAAGTGCCGCAAACTATATATCCTGAATCTGAAGTTTGCTGAATGCTTCTGGGATTATCAATTCCGGTTTCGTTTAATACTACTTCAAAACGACGCTGTTGTGTAAAAGCCAATTTTGTAATGAAAAAAATATTTAAGAAAATCAGAATGATAGAACGCATTTTATTTTCTTTAGCTTCGTGTAGATTTATGTATTTTCAATAGTGTGCTTAATAAATCTTCCAGTAAATCGAGTCTAAGCATATTGGCTCCGTCCGATTTTGCTTTTGCCGGTTCAGGATGTGTTTCAATAAAAATTCCATTCACACCAATGGCAATTCCTGCTTTGGCAATTAATGATATCAATTCAGGCTTCCCGCCGGTAATTCCGCCTGATTGATTGGGTTGTTGCAACGAATGAGTTACATCAAGAATTACTGGGACATTATTTTTTTGCATTTCATAAATGTTGCGGTAATCGACCACTAGATCCTGATAGCCGAAAGAATTACCACGCTCTGTTAGCATTACATTTTTATTTCCAGCCCCTTTAACTTTATCGACAGCAAATTTCATGGCTTCGCCGGAAAGAAATTGTCCTTTTTTAATGTTTACAGTTTTACCGGTAGCAGCGGCAGCTAGAAGTAATTCGGTTTGTCGACAGAGAAAGGCCGGAATTTGAAGCACGTCTACATATTTTGCGGCAATGGCTGCATCACCACTTTCATGAATATCAGTTACAATTGGAATTTTATAAGTATCACGAACTTTTTTTAGAATGAGTAGAGCAGCCTCATCGCCAATTCCCATGAAAGAATCTGTTCGTGTTCGGTTTGCTTTTTTGTAACTTGCTTTAAAGATAAAAGGTATTTCTAATCGATCGGTAATTTCAATTATTTTTTTTGCAATTGACATAGTGATGGTTTCATCTTCAACTACACATGGTCCTGCAAGGAGAAAAAAATTTCCTGATGATAAGTTTTTTATAAAAGGAATATTTTCAAGCATAATTTAAAAGTAAGAGGTTAAAGATAAGAAAGCTCCCTGAGCATTTCCTTTTTCAGAATTTAATAAACTGCTGAGGTAATCACTTTGAACAGTAAATATCCATTTTTTTATAAACGATGTACTATAAGAAAGTCCGGCCTGAAAACCTGAATAACCGCCGTATGAAGTTATTAATGACAAACGATGAGTATTATTTATCGTATAACTAAAGTTGAGAGATTCATGGATTGAGTATCCGGCGAAAAACAAATAATTTATTTCCGCTATTAAATCTATCTTACCTGGTTTTAGAATATATTGATAGGAGAGACTCACTAAAGATGGGAGTGGAGTCAAATGACTATTTTTTTCACGCGTTGATAAATAAGGTTCAACCAGAGAAGAATCGAGCGAAATAGTTTTTTTCAATGAATCTGAGAATTGAAATAAGTCAGAAACATCGATGCCTTCAAACCGGAATGATGTATCAACATCAATATGTGCCGTATTTTTATTCCAATTAATAAATCCGAAATTATTCGCAGATAATGTAAGCTTGTTTTTTTTCTTGTCTTTCCAGAAATATGTAAAATCTGCCGAACAACCTGTCCCATTCCAATCAGTAATAAATTTTCTGGAGGAATCACTTTGATGAATTTTAATATCAGTATTCAAGTCAAGGTATTCGCCATTCTTCTCGGTAAAAAGCAATGCTCTGGAAGCAGAAATAGTATAAAGTTTTTGTCCTTTATTCAGACTCAATCCGAATGAATAACCAAACTCATTTTCATTTATTATATAATTATGTCCGAAGGTTAAATTTAATTGTTGATAAAATATCTGGTTAAAATTAAACATCCCCAGGTCTGCTGTTTTATTTGCATACGATTTATTACCTCTGAAATATAATTCAAATACATCTTTTTTAAATGTACTGTTTATATGATAATGGTTGTTAAGAGAAACAGAAAAAAATGAATTCGGAAGGTTAAACAAAGTTTTGTTGAGATTTGTATATTTTAACTGAGTATTAAATCCGGCACCTATTCGGTTAAGTTGGTTTAGGTTTTTACTAACACTATTTTTTCGCTTTTCATCGATAAATTCTCCACGGTAATATGCGATGGCAAAGCGATTTGTAATTGCATTAGAAGCAAGAAAATATTCTGTATTGAAACCTATCGAATGATGAAATGAACTGTCGGAAATATTCATCGAATCCACAGCTAGTGACTTAAGTGAAATTAGAATAAATAAAATTAGAAGAGTTTTTTTCACAGATTAATGTAAGGTGTAAATTCCATCTGCAATTAATTTAAGATCTATTCGGTAATCGGAATATAATTGAAATACTTGAGGAAATTCAGGCGAATTAAATTTTAGACGGATGGCAATTCTTTCAACCGATAATAAACGTTGTTTCCTATCAGCATCAATAGGTATTTTTAATTCTGAACGTTGATTGCCTATAGCACGGAAATTTGAATCGTAAGGTGCTGCGAGAATTAAATCAGTGATAAACATTGAATCAGTTATCGATTGTGTGTTGTCTAAAAGAAATAATTGTAAATTAAAATTGAACGGAAATCCATTGTCCGCAATCAATGTTAAAGTTGTTGGCCCAATCGGGTCAAAATTAGTTGCATTTGAAATTGTAAAAGGAAGTGTGTCTGCAAGAATAAGCTGGTTGGCAGCAAAACGCATAGGCATCTGGAACTGCACATGAGTTTGAATTAGTTTATCACGGAAGACAAAATCATTTCCACCTGAAATATTTCCCAGTGGATTTAGGGATAATTTAATATCGTATGAATATTTATCGGGAATATTTTCGATCAATTCTTTTATATTACTGTTAGAATTATCCAGTTGAATTGAATATTTTGTTGGAACTAATGAATCCTGTAACTGAGAATTAATAGAAGCCCGGTTTATATTTAAGTAATTTTGAATAAAAGACGGAGCGATCAGGTTTGAAGTATTACCGGAAGCTGTGTTAAAGGAGTTGAAATAGGAAATGTTAATTTGTTCATCGGTGCCAACGTAATTTATAATATCGAGGTTTAACTTTACGCTATCAAGTTTTAGGATACCGCTTTTAATAATTTTATCGAGACCTAATATATTTTCACTAATATCATTTGTTTCGGCCTGCCCGAGATATCCACGGACAAAATAAGGTTTGATATCGATCAATGTAGTTTTTAAATTTACAAGAGTATCATTTGGACTTACCATGAATGCATAACCATTCGAATCAGAACGGGCTTCTACATTATAGGTAATTGAATTAAACGTATTACCAGCAGAACCTTTCAAATCCAAATCATATCCTGAAAA
>JANLOW010000307.1:0-3150 GCA_031366785.1 Bacteroidota bacterium
ATTTATTTAATCCGGTTTGGAAGTATTTCAAAGATCTTTGTAGTGAAACATTAATGTACATAAATTACATTACATATCGTTTTTAAGTATAAAAATCCAACTATTAACAGTTGAGATTTCAAAATCATTAATTTTTGAATCTTTTATCTTGTTTCTTGATTCTTGTTTCTTGACTCTAACCTCTTGTTTCTTGTCTCTTTCTTCGTAATTTGCCTCCAACAAAACACCGGATTAATGAGATTTTTTAAAACACCAATCGCTGTTTTATTTATTTTATTTTCATCAATATGTTTAGCCCAAGATGCTCAAATCGAGAGGCTGAAAGCGTATATAGAAAAATCAAAAGACGATTCTTCAAAAGTTGATACGCTTATAGAATTAAGTAAGCAGTATTCCATAAAATCACCCGATGGAGCCATCTTCATGGCGAGAATAGCAAAAAATCTCTCTGAAAAAATAAAATATTCTAAAGGTACTGCAAAGGCCTTAAAAAGTATTGGAAATGGTTATTACTACAAAGGAATTTTTATAGAATCAATTAATTATTACCAACAAGCCCTGGCAATTTTTGACTCCATCGGTGACAAACAAGGTGTTGCAAATATTCTAAACAATCTCGCAGGAATTTATGATACTCAGGGCGAGGATACAAAAGCCAATGAGTATTTCTTCAATGCCCTAAAAATAGCAGAAGAGATACATGATACATTGAGAATTGCAACTACCCTCAATAATATTGCTGTTGTTTATCAGCATAAACGTAAAACGCAAGACAAGACGAAGGAATTTTATCTTAAAGCGCTGGCCTTTGAAGAAAATATAAGCGACCCCCTCGATCGTGCCGATCTTATTGGCTCAACCACAGCAGGATTGGGACAATATTATTTTGAAAAAGATTCGGGGGAATTCAAAAAAAATCCAGCGGCACTTGATACTGCTTTATTGTATACGGAAAAATCATTGGAGGTGAGAAAAGGCACACAGGATGAACCCTATGTTTTGAATCAGTTAGGACTTATCTATAAAGTTAAAAAAAACTTCGATAAAGCGATTGCATATCAAAAGGAAGCAATTGGAATTGCTAAAAAATTTGAAGCCATTGATGATATTGCAATTTCATTAGTTGGATTGGCTCAAACGTATTTAAAAAAAGGAGATACAAAACTTGCTCTGCAAACTTTTAAAGATGCAGAAAAGACAGCCGATGAAACAAAAGCAATTTATAAGCTAAAAGAAATTTACGAAGGACAGGCACAAGCATATGCCAGATTACATGATTATTCAAATGCTTACAAATATCAGTATTTGTTGCTGGGGGTAAAAGATACAATTTATAATATCGAAGGAGATAAGAAACTTCAAGGAACTCAATTTATTTTTGAAATCGAAAAAAAGGAAGGAAAAATAAACCTGCTTACCAAAGATGCACAAATTCAGGAGCAGGAAATTAAACGTCAAAAATTGGTGAGAAATAGTTTTGTCGGTGGTTTTGCCGTTGTATTATTCTTTGCAGGAATATTTTTTAATCAAAGAAATAAAATATCTAAGGAGAAAAAGAGGAGTGATGAATTGTTATTAAATATTCTTCCATCCGAAACTGCTGAAGAATTAAAAGCAACAGGTACTGCAAAGGCCAAAAGCTTTGACTTAGTAACAGTAATGTTTACTGACTTTAAAAACTTTACTCAAGCAAGTGAAAAATTAACTCCCGAAGAACTCGTAAAAGAAATTAATCATTGCTACAGTGCATTTGATAATATCATTACTCATTATGGAATAGAAAAAATAAAAACTATTGGAGATAGTTATATGTGCGCCGGAGGATTGCCTGCAACAAATTCGACTCATCCGGAAGATGTAATAAATGCCGGCCTTGAAATGCAGCAGTTTATTGAAAAAAATAAATCTGAAAGAATTGCCAAAGGTCAGCCTTTTTTTGATTTAAGATTAGGTATACATACGGGTCCTGTCGTTGCCGGTATTGTCGGTATTAAAAAATTCGCTTACGATATTTGGGGAGACACCGTTAACACTGCTTCCCGAATGGAAAGCAGTGGAGAAATCGGTAAAGTAAACATCAGCGGTACAACATTTGAATTAGTGAAAGACAAATTCAAATGTATTTATCGTGGTAAGATTGAAGCAAAGAACAAAGGGCAGATTGATATGTATTTTGTAGAAGGCAATATTGTCTAAACCTTGAAAGGAAGGATTAATGGGATTGTCTTGAAATATTATTATTTATTAGAAGAAAAATTAAAATTATTCTAAAAATTAATTGATTAATATACAAAATGAATCCGAATCAATATTTTAGTATAAATATATCAATACTGTGCGTAGTTCTAAAATCAAGGGTTTTATTCAATCCTTCCTTTCAGGGTTAAGACTTTTTTTTCTCCAAATCCTCATTTGTTGTTTGGATTGTAAGCATTTTTTTATATTTTTGGGTAAACTGAGAATAATTTAGAAAAACTTCTTTAGATTTTCATCTTTCTTAAGGAAATAGAATAGTAGAATTCAGTTATATTTTCGAGTCACAATCTTCTAAATGAAAAGCAGATTGATTGAATTTTTTATTTTTTAATTAGTCCAAATATTTCATCGCTTGAAACCAAATTTTAAGATCCTTTTTCGATTTTCATTTTTTATAGCACTAGCTGCCTTACCTGTTTCAAAAAGTTATGGCCAATTAACATTAGGGATAGGTTCATCCCCCTATGTTCAGAATTTTAATGGAATTGCCGGTGGTTTACCTGTGGGATGGACAGTAAAAACGGGTGCTACAAATTCATTTCTTGGAACTGCCGCAACTTTTAATCAGTCTGCTGTTGTGTGGAATACAAGTACCGGACAATTTACAAATTGTGCATCTGTAAGTTCCCCGGCAACATCCGGTGATAACAATACAACTCAGAATTCTAATGTTAACAGGGCACTTGCTGTAAGGCAGACAGGAAGCGTGGTGGTACTTTATGATCCGGGTGCTTCATTTTTATTACAACTATCGAATACAACCGGACTCTCTGATTTTGTTTTGAATTTTAAATTAATGGAACTTGATCCCACGGTTTCTACGGGTAGAACAACTACATGGAATGTTGATTATGGTTTAGGTGCCTCTCCAACTTCATTTACGAATGTCACTAC
>JANLOW010000324.1:0-3619 GCA_031366785.1 Bacteroidota bacterium
AGGCAGCTATTAGAATTCCAACCTAAATCTACTTTTACTTTAGAACTGCCTATATCATGTTTCAACGTCCAATTCTCACAATCACTAATTGTTATATTAGTTAAATTGTTACTAAGTCCAGAACCTTGAGAAATATATTGTGCTGAAAACGTTTCGGTTGAAACAGAAGGAGCTGATATACTCAAAGAGTAATATTTACCTATTGAATTATTAACTTTTCCAATGGGGAAAACAAAAGCTGCATTGCCAACTTTTTTAAACGGGCCATTGACAAAGGAAGAATCACTGGCACCGGTAACCTTTCCAAAGTTATTTAAGGTTATTAAATTGGTTGTATCGCTGTTAATTATTCCTTTTAAAAATAGAATAGAATCTGTAACAGTCACCGGTGTGTTTAAGGTCAAGGTTCCGCCCGGTTTATTAATGGTAATTTTTTTAAAGATGGTAGCATAAGTGGATAATTTATTAATTGTTTGAGCAGATGTTCCGTTAAAAACTATATTCCCAACATTATTTGCACCAAAAGTAATGGCTGAGGTTCCATCGACTGTTACATTTCCTTTGAAATAGGAAGTGTAATTGAATGCAGGGTATAGAAGTCCGGAACCTTTTTGTATGAATGTCACATTCCCATTGTAAGTATCGCTTAAAGCATTACCCATTTTTAGAAAATGTCCGCTTGTACTGGAGTCTGTAATTGTTGTGTTTGAATTAAACACATTGCCACCTCTCCAAACATTATCGGATTGACCGTATTTGGTAATTTGAGTAATACCATTAAAAGTACTCCCCATTACTTCAATATCGTGGCCTAAAAAAGTAAAATTCCCATTGAAGGTATTTCCCCCATCTAAAACTAATTTACTGTTGGCTGAGGTATATGAAAGTGATAGGTTTGCATCAATTGTTGCATTTCTATAGGTTATGGTTCCCGTTGTTATTATTGTTGTGCCGCAACTGTTTCCGATAAAATCAAAGACGGATGAACCATCCACTCCGAATACCATTCCTGAGGTATTATTTTCAACGGATACATCGCCATTAAATACAGTGAGTCCGGTATTACTTATAAAAAAGGAGTTGTTCGTTGTGAAAATATTATTATTAACAAGATTAACACAGTATTTAAACAAGGCATTGTTAATTGATAATAGACCGGTATTGTTTTGAAGAGTTGTTGTTGTTACAAATGTATCGGCCACCGTACTTCCCAGAGTGAATGTAATGGTCGATGAACTGTTATTTATGATTGTCGTTGGACCTCCGAAGTAACAACCACCCATTGATGTTACATTGGCAGTTGCATTATTTGTAAATGTAGATGATCCTAAAAATCGCGCTCCATCCAAATGAATATTTGGAGCAGAACAGGTAAGTGCCGCATTAAATACCGAACCGCTTTTGAAATACACATGCGAGCTGCCTGTTAAAGCTAAAACCATAGTTCCGCCTCCGGATTGGGTAAAGTTCTGAAAATACAAACTTCCTGAAGATATTGTTGAATCAAGGGTAATTGTTTTACCAGAAATCATCGTACTGCTTCCGCTGGCAAAACCGAAATAAATTTCACCTGCAGGACTGTAGAAATGAATGTTACCACTAAAGGTGGCTGTGCCATAATAATTAAAATAAATTTTCTTTCCATATACATTTACTTCTCCATTAAACTGGTTTCCAATTCCTCGATGTGCCAAATAAAAGGTGCCTGTATCGGTATTATTTACAATAAGCTTTGAATTATATATGTCCGGCAGCGAATCAGAAAGTACAATAGTACCACGAGCTGTGTTAACTAAAGAAACAAAACCATTAAATGTATTTCCGCCCAGGCTTTTAACATTACCTTTTCCCAATTTAGTAATGCTAAGAGTGTCGTTAAACGTAGAACCATTTAAGGAAAAATTAGATATACTCATCTTTACCCTTGCACCAAACGTTGTACCGCTGAAAGTAACCACTGCAGCATTCTGGCTATATAAAACACCATTGTTGATTGCTCCTGCGTTAAAATATGCAAGAGAAGAAATGGTAAGGGTATAGGTATTCAAATTTAGGACGCCAGAATTTATTGATAATTTTTTTACTGTGGTATTAACTGACAATATGGGATTGTTTGCTTGATTTGATATTGTAATTGTATCATCCGCTGTTGGAAATCCTTTGGGGTTCCAGTTTGTTGAAATTGACCAACCCGAGGAAGTTAGTCCAGTCCAGGTATAAGAGGCGGCTAACCCATTGAAAGAAACAATAAAAAATAAAACTAGTAAGAACAGTGGTTTTTGGAAATTAGTTTTCATGTCCATAGGATTTTAAAAGATTAGCGGGAAAAATGTATGAAATCAGTAAATGTGCCGTCGTTGCGTTTCATCCGTACGGTGGCTGAATAATTTAAAAGATCCTTAAAATTTCCAAGGACTAATTCTAAATCATATTCGTTTCGAAAATAACTGGTTCCCCCACCCGTTGAACCCGCGACATCCCAATTAAAAGTGTGCTCAATCCGGTTCCCGGTATTTCCGGAATCACTTAAGACGACATAAATTTTATCGATGATAGTTGTATCAAATAAGGATACATTCATCACCACATGAAATAAGGTGGAATCAGAAAGATCCGGCAGTCCGCCGCTTGTATCAAAGGCAACCGCAGTTGTTTGAATATTCATGGTGATAATCGGATAGGTTGGGTTTTGCGCTTTTAGTTCTTTAGAGAAAAAAATAAAATACCATAGAAAAATCTTTAGAATAGTTGTTGGTTTTTTCATAGCTGTGGTGTTTTAAATAAAAATTTGCTTTGTAGTTTTAATGTTGAATAAAATATAAAACTGAATGAATATTCTAAATAGTGAAATACATCAACGATTTATCGAACTTGTTCGTTAAGCGAAGAATTGTTTGAATACTTCTTGAATTTGCGTTCGACTCCATCGAAGTCAGATTTAATTTGTTTACTCTTTAACTAAAAGCATTTATTACCAACTACATCATTAATTGTAATCTCTTTGATAACAGCATTGTCGTTTCAAATTTCACTTACAAAGAAGTTATTAATTTTTTATAAAAAAACATTATTGGTGTAATGTATAAATTAATACTATTAATAAATAGTAATTTATTAATAGTAACCAATTAATGGTAACTAATTGATTTTGTGTTACTTTCTTTTGTATTATGGAAAAACGCAAAAAGACCAGAAGTAAAAAGATGCCGACCTTAGATCTTAAAAAATTAGGAAAACGAATAAAGGATTTGCGAATTAAAAAAGGATATTCAAACTATGAAAATTTTGCTTTTGAGCACGACATACCTCGTGCACAGTTCGGTCGTTATGAAAATGGTGAAGATCTTCGTTTCACAAGCTTAATAAAAGTAATTAAAGCATTCGATATTAGTTTAAAGGAATTTTTTAGTGAAGGCTTTGACTAATGTTTTTCATTGAGTTAAAAGAATTAAATATTTTTGTAATCCATCAAATTCTAAACTACTCAACTAATTCATACCAACCATTTCTTTTGAATCAATAAGCTTACCGCCTTCGCAGCGAATAATTCTTGCCGGAAATTTTTCAATCAATGGATAGTTATGAGTGGCCATTAAAACGGCTCTTGCATTATTGCTTA
>JANLOW010000368.1:0-6656 GCA_031366785.1 Bacteroidota bacterium
CTTTTTCTTTGGGTATGCCTTCAATAACAAATCTTATGTCTTTGTCAATGGAAGTAGAATAAATTTCGAAAGGAGTGGAAACATTATTTATTAAAATTTTTGAAATACTTTTTACAGTAGTCGGATTTACACTATAATTAAAGTTGAGTGTGATAATTAAATTAGCAGTGCCCGGGTTTTTTTTTGACACTGTCCAATAGCCATTGGCTGTGATAAGGTTGAGGTATGGGGTATGAAATGAATAAGGTTTGGTTTCAGAAACACTGTATTTTTCTTTCGCATTCATACCGATTTTATTTTGAAGTAATGCAACGTAATCAGTGCTGGCGGAGAAGCCGGTTACTGGGGAAAATATTAACTCCTTTGTTGAGTTCCATTTATATTTACCCTTTACTTCAGGAGTAAATTTTATATATTCAATACTGTCTTGCCAAATATTAAGAATAGAATCGGGAACCAGATCCTTGTCAAAAGTAAAAATGAGATTCTGTTGCTGGTCAATCTCTGTTTCAAAATTTTTGGCAACTACCGATACCTGGTTTTGGTTTTTACAGGAAAATAAAATAATGGCTATGCCATACAAAATAAATTGTTTCATAAGATTAAAGTTTGGGGCGCGTCTAAATTTATAGTTAATGAAAGTGTAATCACTTCAAAGAATTCTAACCAGATTGTAAAGTTAAATATATGATAAATCTTGAAATGCGATTGGCTTTAAGAAAAAAGTTAAAAATATATGAATTATGATCGGCCTCGTGAAGATTTCAAACCAATAAAGATCGCTTTCGATTTTGATTTCTGGAGTGATATATTAAATAAAAAAAATTCATTTTGCTTAGTTTAAAATTTAAGCAAAGAACCAAGCGATGCTGTTTTTTCGTTGGTAATTACCCTTACATCCAATTGTATATCAAACGAAATATTCGAAAAGTGTTACCCCCCATTTCTAAAATATTAATAAGGGTTTCAGACTATATACTTTTTAGGTGTCCGAATTTGGAACACTTATAAAGCCCTTGTTTTTTACTGTCTTAAATTCTTATCAAAGTATGTTTGCTTACGACAAAAATATTAAATAATATTACTACAAGCGGATTAATGTTTTATCAATTTCATCACGCAGCTTAGGAGCTACTTTCGTTTCATCTGCATATTTCTTCCAGTGGGATACGGTATCATTTATTTCCTGTATCACCGCTTCAGCCTTTTTGTTTTTTATGGATTGGCCGATGATTAAAAAATCTTCTTTGGAAATATTATTTCGTTTGCCATTAATACTTAATACGTGTTGACTCACCCATTTGTGTTTGGGTTGATAAGCATGGCACATATCGTATGCCGGTGCCAACTCCCATTTATCATCCTTCTTGAGTCTGAAAGAAAAGTTTTTAGTATGGTCATCGCAATTTCGCGCCAGCACATTAAATACCATTCTTCTGAACATTTGCTCTGCGTCAGAATAGGGCAATTTAAGTTCCCGCATGGTTTGAAAAAGTTGTTCGTAACTGAAACTGGTTACTGCATTGTAATCGAAGTGTTTGATGGCACAAAGTGTTTGTATGTGATGTTTGGTTGAACCGTCCTCACGGTCAAAACGCTTGGTCATAAAATGAGCCCTTCCGTTTTCTTCCATTAATTTCGATGGCATCATTTCTATTCCACATGCAATTGCCATGTTGTAGTAAGCCATCTCTACTCTTCCGTAACCATGGCTTTTACCTAATTGCACATCGCTCACACCATCCAGTTTTATCAACCAATGTTCAAATCCCTTGGGAGCATTGGTTTGTCCTGATTTTACAACTCCGGTTTTTTCGTTGTATGCAATTACTGCTTTAGGCCGTGCGCCTCCTGCTGATGTACCAATCCTGAGAATTTCCATCATTGCCTTTTCTTCATCTTTCTGCAGATTGGTAGTAAATGTTTCTTTCTTGGAAAGCATCTTTTGTGCAATATCCACCAGACTTTCTATTTCTATAGAAAAAGTTTTTTTGCTTTCTTTTAATGTAACCGGTTCAAACTCCAGTGCTCCCATACCTCTTGTGCCAATAAAACAAAGCATCTCAACCGGGTTCATACTATCCTGTGAGCGACCTTGGCTTGCCAACCATATATTAATCAGATCATTTCCATATCTATCGGGAAGCACATCTGCCAATAATCCGGGCAACCCTTTAAAAGTATCTAATTCGCCTTCGGGCCTTTTCCTTAAAGATGGGAATTCAAATTTCTTTTTTTCAGAGCGAACAGGCATTTGTAATGGCGCTAAATCCCAATTCAGGTTTTTGAATTTGGAATCGTATTCAAAGGCAGCGATGCCTGTTTCTTCGTTCCATGCCACAGCACCTACTAATTCACCCCATATTTTTACATATGCTGTATTCATAATTTACCAATCACTTTTTTCGCTATCATTCTTTTTTTTACCGCGTGCTCGTTTTCTTTTTTCTTGTTCTATTTTGGCAAGTGCTAAAGGACTGATGGTTTCTTGCACTACAAAGGCTTGCATCATTTGTAATTGTTCTAATACCCGTAAAACTTGTATCAAAGTGGCCAGCGTTACCGCTTCGCCTCTTTCGAGTAAGCTCAGTGTGGAACGACTGATGCCCGCGGCTTTAGCCAATACATCCTGCGTTTTGTTTTGCCCCAGGCGATGATATTTAACAAAAGCGCCTATGTGCTCTGCCAACGCTTTATCGCTCATGGAAAACCAATTTTTGTATGATATATCACTCATAAAGTGTTATATTAAATATTAATGAATGAATTATCATACAAACATAAGCAATCTTTTTCTTAAAAAAACAATTTTTGAATGAATTATCATTCGTTAACCATAATAAAAACAAATAGCGCATGATTTATCATTCATGTTAAAATAAGTACAAAAATTATCTCAAATGGGTTCTGGTAGTGTTTGTATACAGATTTGTATTCCCGGAATACAAAATTTTATTCCTGTCTTCTGGCATTGCAGTAGTTCCCGTCAGATTCGAGGTATAATTAAATACAATGACTTCCGTAACGCCGGTCGCCGGGTTTAGCTGTTTATAAGCCACCTTTTTCCATACATCAGGGTAACAGTTCACCATCTTAGACGGCAATCGATTTTGGGAGCTTTTTTTAGATGCGAAATAAGACTCGCTATTTAAGCAGTCTATTTAAGGGTGTTACCTTGTTATTATTTTAAGTTTTTCGTCGTCGGATTCTTCAAATGCATTGCTCTCTTTTAAATATGCTTGCATCTCATCCATATTGTCTCCGAAAATATTCTCACTAAATTCATGAGCTTTTTGGAGCATCCTGATATAAGTATCAGTGTCTCCTTGTTTTGTTAATTTTTTTAATGCTCCCATATAGTCTTCACGGTAAACTGTTGGAATAATGATTTTGGAACTACCATCTTTCACGAGTTCCGCGTTCATCATAACTCTGGCGATTCTCCCATTACCATCTAAGAATGGATGTACTTCGCTAATCACAAACATCATATATGCTGCTTTTGAAAACGGATGTGTGAGCGCATTATAATAATCAAAGCTCTTTATCAATGTTCCTCTTACCAGATTAAAATCAACAAACGATGTGCTGCCAGCCTTATTATTTTTGTTTTTGAATTGGCCAGGGCTTTTATCTTCTCTTGCAATGAGTAAAATTTTATGTCGATAAGAAAGTGTTTTCAGAAACTCCTCCGGTGATTTGGCGGTAAGAGATATTTCCTCTCTATTAGAAACAAGTTGGTACGTGCCTAACACATCATGACTATCGTCATTTCTTGAAGGTAAAGGTTTGTTAGTTGATATAATTTCTTTTGCTTCGTCAATTTCAAAAACTGTTCCTTCGATGTAGTTTGAGAAGTAACTCTCAAAGAATGCAAAGTTCCGAAAAGACTTTGTTGACGTATTTTTATCTGGTCGGTTTTTAAATTCCCGTTTTTGCAATTCCCGAAACAGTTCTTCAAATAATTTCATTCGGTCAGGGTCGTAAGGAGAACCGAATGCTCGTGCTATTGCAAGTGGTGATGAAAGTATTTTTGAAGTGTGTGTTGTCAGCAATGCGCTTATCATTTTGTTTAGCCGTTCAAACTCCTTTTGCATGTTGAGGGCATTAGCAATTGATTTTGCTTTATCTCTCACCTTATTTATTTCGACTGCATCATTTACTCTGATGATTTGTTCTAATTTTTCTTCCAGTTCTGGCAATGTCAAACATTTTGACTTTGGTCCCGGAGTTTTTGATGCTTGTAAATTCTCTAAAAATGCTCTTGCTTTTTGAGAGACATATAATTCACCTGAGATAACATTATCACCGTCATTTGGTTTCTGTCCTTTCATGAAGCTAATCGTGATGCCGGGTAGTTTTATTTTTTTAGTGTATGTGTAAGTTAGAAAAATGTATCCTGCTTTGGTTGGCGAATATTCAAAAGCTGAACGGTGGCTCAATAAAGCTCCGGGGTATTGTTTACCAAGTATCTGAAATAGATTTCTTCTGATTATATCCTCAATGGGTTCGTTGAGGTTGGATGTATAAATTCTGGGTGCAATTTTCCTGATTTTACCCTTTTTTAGAAGGATGGAAATTTGCCTTGAAATTTTTTTGTCTGATGAACCAAAAATTACTTCCTGTAGATGTACGGGGAGAATATTTTCCACTAAATGGAGATTTAAATGCAAATATAGCGAATATTTTCTAGTATACGCCTATTATATGGAAATATTTTCTATTTTACAAGATAATTTTCTATAATACCAGAATATTTTCTATAAAAAAGGCGGCTAGAGTTGGGAAATGTTGAATTTTTTCCAGAATAATGGAATTATCTGCTAATCAGCGAGATTTGCGAATGGTCTTACTGTGCTTCAGTTAGTTCGTATTGTTTTTTTACCGAGCCGGTAATCTGCCAATCGTGATAGAGTGGGGTTGTATGAAACTTTATGAACCAGTATCCGCGGAGAGAGTGGGATTCACCGTAATTATTTAACTAGTTAATTTACAAGTATTAATAAAGGTTATTTTTGTCAGGTGAAACACAGGTGAAACAAATTTCGGTAAATTATTCGAATCCCTCCGGGATTGCAATTCACTGTCCTCGGCAAGTATAAACTGATGAATTAAGTGAAAGAATTTTTGCAAAACCACAATTATCAAGTTACACTTTTTAGAATAGATATACTTTCTGTTTCTTTCAGAATAGATCTTCAAATCCGGATCATAAATAATTTTTAATGAATCTGTAACATCACAATTATTATTTGATAATACAGTACAATATAGAATAATAGCACTTAAAATTAATACTAAGCAGTATGTAGTTTGCTAACTCTTGCATTCTATTTATTTTTCTTTGCTATTTATTTTAAAAAATATCAAAATAAGTTCCCCAAAAATGAGTTTGTCATTTTTGAGTTCTTTAAAAAAATGATTAAATCCTTCGATTTTTTTGATTTGCTAAAAAGTTACATTACTGAATGCGAGAAAGGAAAACATTTAAATAAAAATGGTTCCAGAATGCGATCAGGAACAATCGCAAATTATAAAAGCATCTACTCCCTTCTACTTAAATTTTGCTTTGCAAAGAATATTAATTTAAGGATTAATAACCTAATTCGATGTACTCAGAGTGAATTTATAAGTGAAAGACGATATTGGAAAAGAATTTATAAAAAACTAACAATTTACATGTATAAAGAATGCAATCATTTCGACAATTATGTAGGTGCAAATATGAAGATGTTGCGTACTTTTTTTAATTATCTGCGTATCGAAAAAGGAATTGATACACGCGACATTTCTAAAATATTTTATGTGGCGAAAGAAGAAATTCCAATTATTGTTTTAAATCCTGAACAACTTAAATTTTTAATAAATGATCTGGGATTTGAAAAAAGTTTATGCTATCGCTTACAAAAAATAAAAGATATATTTGTTTTCGGGTGTACTGTTGGGCTCCGAATTTCGGATTTGCTTGCACTCAATCAAAGTAACATAGACCGAAATTACAATGACTATTATTTAAAGGTGTTTTCAAAAAAAACTTCTGCATTTACAAGAATTAAATTGCCACATTATGCTGTCAGAATTATAGAAAAATATAAAGGCAAATTTCCTACCTTGTTACCTAAAATACACTTATTCAATTTTAATAAATACAGTCGTGAGATTGTAGAGAAGGCTGGATGGACTTACTTGGTAGATAAGAAAAGGACAAAAAGAGGCGTCTCTAAAATTATTAAAAAATATAATTCAAATAGTAGATTTCGGTTTTGTGATTTGATTACCTCACACACTATGCGAAGAACTGCAATTACTACTTATCTCTCATTTGGAATGCCGGAGCAATTGGTAAGAAGAATTTCCGGACATTCACCAGGTAGTAAAGAATTCTTTCGATATGTTAGATATTCCGATGAAATTCTCGACCAGGAAATTAACCGTGTCCATTTAAAATTCACAACTTAAATAAAGCACATTGATTTAATTCATTTTTTCATATTAATAATGTCAAAAATAACTTCTAAGTTCACAAGTAATGATTTGAGTATCTATCCTTTGAAATCAAAAGATTACTATCCGTTTGGGATGGCGATGCCGGGGAGGAATTATACGGGTAAGAATTATCGGTTTGGGTTTAATGGGCAGGAAAAAACTGATGAGAT
>JANLOW010000451.1:0-7605 GCA_031366785.1 Bacteroidota bacterium
TCCTAATAACTAGGTTTACAACTTTTGCGGGATCCATGGCAGGGATAAATCAAAATTCCTGTAATTTGCATTATGTCAAAAAAGCCAGCGATCGTATTTTTTGGGACTCCGGAATTTGCTGTTCCGTCGCTCGAAATATTATTTAAAAATGATTTTCCAATTGCAGGTGTTGTTACAATGCCCGATAAACCATCCGGGCGTGGACAAAAACTTACTTCATCACCTGTAAAAGAATTTGCACATACAAATAGTCTGAAGGTATTGCAACCTGTTAATCTGAAAGACGAGGGATTTATTAATGAATTGCGTGCACTCAAGGCTGACCTTCAGGTGGTAGTTGCTTTCAGAATGCTTCCGGAAATAATCTGGAGTATGCCTTCACTTGGAACATTTAACCTACATGCTTCCCTCCTTCCTCAATACCGCGGTGCTGCTCCTATTAACTGGGTTATTATGAATGGAGAAAAAAAAACAGGTTTAACTACTTTCTTTCTTGATAAAGACATTGATTCAGGAAAAATAATTTTCAGGGAACAAACAATGATTGGTAACTATGAGACTGCAGGTGAACTTCATGACAGACTTAAATTAACCGGCGCTTCACTTGTTTTGAAGACTGCGGAAACTATACATGAAAAAAACTTACACGTTCTTGATCAGAATGAATTAAGTCAGGGTAAAGCATTAAAACCGGCACCCAAACTAAATCGTGAAAATACACGTATTGATATTCACAAACGTCCGGAAGAATTTTGCAATTTTATTTTGGGACTTACGCCCTATCCGGGCGCACATACACAGCTGAATAATTTTAATGGCATTAGCTTTACGCTGAAAATATTTTCGGTAACACCAACGATAGTTAATCATCCACACCCGGCAGGCAAGGTTATGACTGATAATAAAAACTTTTTAAATATATACTTGCCAGGAGGTTATGTTTCAGTAAATGAACTTCAGCTTTCAGGAAAAAATAAAGTTAAGATAAAAGATTTTTTAAACGGATTGAAGATTGAAGGCGACTGGTACATAGAATAATCATTCACAAAGTCCTATTAATTATTTAAGATTTGATTAAGCAGAGATATGAAAAAAGTTGTTGTTTTAAGTGGTGCCGGAATTAGTGCTGAAAGCGGACTTAAAACATTTCGTGATGGTGATGGTCTTTGGGAAAATTATAGAATAGAAGATGTAGCAACTCCGGAAGCCTGGGTAAAAAACCGAAAATTGGTTTTGGATTTCTATAACGAACGCCGAAGACAGGTTATGAAAGCAAAGCCTAATGCAGCGCATCTTGCTCTAGCACAACTTCAGAATAAATATGATGTAAATATTATTACACAAAATATCGACGACTTACATGAAAGAGCCGGTTCAAAAAAAGTTCTGCATCTTCACGGTGAAATTTTTAAATCAAGGAGCAGTATTAATTCATCGTTGGTTTATACTATTGCAGGGACAGAACTTCATGAAGGTGAAAAATGTGCAGAAGGTTCACAGCTTCGACCACACATTGTTTGGTTCGGAGAAATGGTTCCTGCACTCGATGAAGCAGCATTGTTGGTGACGAAAGCGGATATTTTTATCGTGGTTGGAACATCACTGGCAGTTTACCCTGCAGCAGGACTTGTACATTTTGCTTCGGTGGAATCAGAAAAATATTTTATAGATCCCGCCGCAGTTGAAATAAATGGATTCAAATCTTTTCGGGAAAATGCAGGAAGCGGAGTTCCGGAGCTTATTGAAAAACTAATGAAGAAGTGTTGAGAGAGTCAAGTATTAAGAATAAAGAATAAAGAATAAAGAATAAAGAGGCAAGAGTAAAAATTATTATTTTTTGTAAATTAAAATATAAGTTCTACTATGAGTGATCAAATTTTTAGTACAGAAGTTTTTAAATGGGTGATTTTACCTCTGCTTATTTTTATAGCACGAACGCTGGATGTGACATTGGGCACGTTAAGAAATGTATTTATCTCTAAAGGGTTTAGGAATATTGTACCGTTTATTGGATTTTTTGAAGTATTGATTTGGCTAGTTTCCATAAGGCAGGTAATGCAGCATTTGGATAATCCTGTTTGTTATATTGGTTTTGCAGGAGGCTTTGCCATGGGAACCTATGTTGGATTAAGAATTGAAAGCCGCTTGGCTTTGGGCTTGCAGGTTCTTCGTATAATCATCTCCGAAAACTGGCAACCTTTGGTTGATGCTTTACAGAAACACAATCTAGGAATAACCGTAATCGACGGCCATGGCTCGAAAGGTCCTGTTAAAATTATTTTTACAATTGTAAAAAGAAAAGATGTTAGTTTGGTCAGAATGGTATTGAAAAAGGTAAATCCCCAGGCGTTTTATTCTATAGAAGACATAAGAATAGCGAATCAGGGAGTATTTCCAAAGAAAAACACCATTAATTCGAAGATTGACTACCTAAGAAACGTATTTCCCGAGGTAAAGGAAAAGTAGAGTAATAAACTATCGATTGTCAATAAGAAATTTAAAAAGACATTTTGATAGTGTACTATTTTTTAATTTTGCAGGATATAACTCAAAAAAAACCTATTAAATAATCAAAATGAAAACGAACACCATCCTTACATTACTGGTTGCCGGAGCCATGAGCTTCACTGCCTGTACAAAGAAAATTGACGAAAAAACTATGGCCGAAATCAATCAATTCGGTACTGATTGGACAGCACTTGGCGAAAAGGCTGCAAACTGGAGCACAGAGCTTATGCAGACTACAGCAAAAGCAAAAGAATTTGCCGCACAGCAAACAGCTATGATGAGCAGCATGGCGAATTCTAAAGATCATGCAATGATGACAAAGATGAATGAAATGACTAGCATGGCTAATCAGGATGCATCTAAACTTGAAGGAATGCAGAATGAGTGGAATGCTTTCAAAACTACATGGGATGAAACTACTAAACAATTCAGCGAGTGGAATGCTAAAGTTGTTAAAGGAGAAGTTACACCTGAAGAAACAACCAAAGGTCTAGCTGATTTCAAAACCAAAATGAGTGATGCTCAATCAAAAATTGAAACTTGGAGTACAGCTTATGCTGAAACTAAAACTTCATGCGAGCAGAATATGGCAATGGCAGGAAGCATGATGCCAAATACTGAAAATAAAAAGTAATTTTTTATTTTATTAATTTGAAAAAGGTCTGAGAAATCAGACCTTTTTCATTTGATTAAATTCGTTGATTTCACTCAACAATGCTTTAGAAAAGTTATTAAAATATCTTTTATTACGGAAAGCCGATACCCAACGCATTCCATGAATTACATCCGTTAAAAATATTTCATCCGCTTTAAGTAAATCCTCAACGGTAATGCCTTTTTCAATCAATGGTATCCGATGAGATTGAAGGTGCTCAATTACGGTCTCTCTCATGACTCCTGCTACACAGGCTTCTGTTAAAGCCGGGGTTAGAACCTTACCGCTATCAACCAGAAAAATATTTGAACTTATAGCTTCTGCAATCCGACCATCTGTATTAAGGACAAGGCAATCTCCCGTATTAAGGCTATTTTTATGTAACCCAGCCATTACGTAATATAAAGCATTGGATGATTTAAGATTAGATAAACGACTGACAGGCTTTTTAATATCCGTATATAATTCGATTTTTAATCCATGCTCGTTTAGGACATATTCTTTATTAGTAACCGGCGAAGTTTCGATGATATAGGAAACGTCATTGCTGTAGGGAGTATACAAGCCGCCATCGTTTCTAAAAACTTCGAGTCTGATCCGGCCATTTCCTTTAAGATTATTTACCTGATCCAGATGCCGAATAGAAAGATAAAGATTATGAAAAGTGAGATCATCATTGGCATTCATTCGTAATAAATCCATGCTCCGCGAAAGACGCGATAAATGTTTTTCGAAAAACAATATTTCGCCTTGCATTAGTCTGATCGTTTCAAATAAAGCATCGCCATATCTGAAAGCTCTGTTAGCAGCGGTAAAAACTGGCTGCGACGATTCGATTATATTTCCGTTGTAGTTTATATAAGTAGTTGCCATATCCCTCAAAGATAATTCCTTATTTACAAAAGTAATTTCAATTGTAAAATATTTCTTAACAAGGAGCTGGTATTAGTGCCCGGTATACGACTTTTTGTTTTTATTTTATAATAACTTTCTGATGAATAATTTATTCTAAAAACTTCCCGTTAAAAAAATAAATTCAGAGCTTATAAATTCCTTAAAATAGTTTCTGCCGCTTCTAAAAGGGAACCATTGACATCAATCTTTAAAGTCATTACCCCAGCTTTGATCCCAGCTTCTATATCTCTGTCAGCATCTCCGATAAACCAGGATTGTTTTGCATTAATACTGAATCTGGAAATGGCTTTCTCCAATAATAACGAATCGGGTTTTCGGCAAAGGCAATTACTTATGGATGGGTGGTGCGGACAATAATAATATTCATTGATATGAATACCCTTGTTTTGAAAATACCTATCCATATGCAAGTGAAGATAGTCAGCATTTTCTTTGGTATATAAACCCTGGGCAATTCCGGATTGATTGGAGATTACGATGAGAAGAAATCCTACTGAAGAAAATTTATTTAAAGCTTCAGCAACATTATCATTGATTTTCATATCTTCCAATTGCCAGGTATAATCTCCTCTTTCACGAATGAGAACACCGTCACGATCAAGAAAAATAGCTTTTTGTTCAGATTGCATTTCGAAAATAAATTAGTTTGCCGAAAAAATCCAATAATAGTGATGGCTTTAATAAAAATGTAAATGAAAATCCATAGATGGCTCCCCACATGTGTGCACTATGATTTATATTGTCACCTCCACGTTTCCCCATATAATAACAATAAGCAAGATAAAGTATTCCAAAAATAATTCCCGGCAAACAAATAAAACCGTACAGACAAAGACGATGTACAGGATCAAATAATATCATTGAAAAAACTACTGCTGATACAGCACCGGATGCTCCAAGTCCATTATACGTAATATCTAGTTTGTGACGATTGTAAGTCGGAATCAAAGACATCATAATCGAACTCAAATAAAGAATTATAAAATATAGTTTTCCCCTTTCACCGAAAGCATCCGAATAATAATATTCAACAATACTGCCGAAGGAATATAATACTAACATATTAATTGCAAGATGAATTAAATCAGCATGTATAAACCCTGAAGAAAAAAAACGATACCATTGTTTCTGAGTATTTATCGTATACGGATTAAATATTAACTTAATATATAATGAATGATTCTGAAATGCCAAAGCACTTATGATAATGGTGGCGATTATGAAGATAGTGGTCATGGGAAGGGTTGTATCATTTATCAAGTATCATGTATCATGTATCATGTATCAAGTATCAAGTATCATGATATGGGGGTGGAATATGGTTAGGAAAAACAAATTTAGCAATTTCGGCTAGCAGGTAAAATAATTAAATATCCAAATAAAATCCTGATACATGATACATGATACATGATACAAAATTTTAAACATTAAACCTAAAATGCATTACGTCGCCATCATTTACGAGATATTCTTTTCCTTCGATGCTTAACTTTCCGGCATCTCTGCATGCGGCTTCAGAACCGTAGCGAATAAAATCATCGTAGTGGATAACTTCTGCTTTTATAAATCCCTTTTCAAAATCTGTATGAATTACTCCTGCAGCTTGTGGTGCAAACATTCCTTTTGTAATTGTCCATGCACGGACTTCTTTCACTCCTGCAGTGAAATAAGTAGATAAATTAAGCAATCTGTATGCAGCATTTATCAATTTACTAACGCCCGATTCGGCCAAGCCAAGGTCCTTAAGAAAAGCTTCTCTGTCTTCAAAATTTTCCAGTTGCGTTATTTCTGCTTCTATAGCAGCCGCAATAACTAACACTTCTGCGTTTTCTTCTTCAACTTCCTTATTTAGCAAATCCACATATTTATTTCCTGTATTCACAGCACTTTCATCGACATTGCAGACATACAATACAGGTTTCGCTGTTAGCAAAAAAATATCGCTGATAAACCGGATGTCTTCACCATTCACTGGAGCGCTCCGGGCAGATTTTCCTTTTTCAAGATGAGCTTTATATATTTGAAGAATTTCGAGACACTTTTTTGCATCCTTATCGCCACCTGATTTTGCCATTTTCTCTGTCCGGGAAATTTTCTTTTCTACGCTTTCAAGATCTTTCAACTGTAGTTCTGTATCGATGGTACCTTTATCACGAATAGGATTAACGGAACCGTCGACATGCACCACATTAGGATCATCGAAACATCTTACTACATGAATAATAGCATCACATTCTCTTATATTACTCAGAAACTGATTTCCCAATCCTTCGCCTTTGCTTGCCCCTTTTACTAAACCGGCTATGTCGACAATTTCAATGGTAGTAGGAACCACCCGTTCGGGATTAACAAATTTTTCTATAATATTTAAACGTTCATCGGGAACTGTTATAACACCGAGATTAGGTTCAATTGTACAGAATGGAAAATTAGCAGCCTGGGCTTTAGCGTTGGAGAGGCAATTAAACAATGTCGATTTACCTACATTCGGCAGTCCGACTATTCCGCATTTAAGACTCATAAAAATTTAGTAGTGATTAGTAGAGAGTTGTCAGATGAAGTTGCTCACCTGTTTAAAATTATTTTCCTGTGGTTATGCTTTGGTATTTTAATGTATTAGCCGGATCTACAAGAGTTAACACCTGAAGAGCTCTGTTTTTTTCATCATTAGTAGCTTGCGAGAATAGATTAATAAGCTCATCCGCCTTTGCCGTAAAAAAAATTTGCATTAAAAATGAATTTGGTTTGTCCTGATAAACTTTTTTAAGCTCGGAAAGGTTATCAGTTATAGTACTTCGTGCATCAGTAATATTATCAGTAAATTTATCAAAACCCAGTCTGTGATATGAATATAAAAAATTACGCAAAGGTTTGAAGGAGACATTAAGAATATTTTCGACGAGCCAATAACGATTTCGAGATGTTTCAAAAGCCTTCCAGCCGCGTTCAGACAAACGTTGAGCATTATTTGCAATTGTTTGTGCTTTTGCAAAATATGGAGTTCCGCCTTCCGGTGAAAAAGAATCATAGTCCAAACCTATGATAATATAAGCATAGTATCCAAGCACTGCAGTCAGGTTTGAGTTAATATTGGATTCATCAAATTCAATGGTTTGATCTTGCACATAACGAAAACCAAAATCGTTATCCTGATGATTAAACATTGGTGAATTATATGAACTATTAAATACAGGCCGACGTGATTGAATCTGAATACTAGCTTTAAATTCATCGGTAGAAACTCTTTCGGAAATAGTTATGATCATGCTACATTCAATCCTTTCCTGATTGAGATATTCTTCATTAGTCCATTTCTTGTTATTGAGAAAATCGCGTAATTCAGTTTGTAAATTATCATAAATAGTTTTATCACTTGCCTGTATTTGAGGCGTAAGAATTGAAACCTGACAATTTAGTTCTTGAGAATAACCGATTGTACAATAAATCAGAATACTTAAACTAGTTAAAATAAATCTGAACATGTATTATTTTTTAATGGTCGTCATTAGTACATCAATAAGATCGCG
>JANLOW010000479.1:0-7495 GCA_031366785.1 Bacteroidota bacterium
TCGAACAAAACTATAATCTCGAATACCGATGGTAATTATGCGGATTGGATCGAACTTTTTAATGCAGGCAGTACTTCAATCGATTTGAATGGATATGGTTTATCCGACGACTCTGCAAATGCTTATTCATTCACCTTTCCACATGCAAATATTAATTCCGGAGGCTATATATTAGTTTTTGCTTCAGGAAATAATAATATCGATTTGGTTAATCATTGGGAAACAGCTGTGAAGGCCGGTACAAGCTGGAAGTATTTACCTGTAATAGCAAATCCGGATACCAATTGGAGAAATTTATCATACAATGCCGCAAGTTGGTTATCAGGAAATGGAGGTATAGGGTTTGGCGATAGTGATGATGTAACGATTATTCCTCATTGCAGAACAATGTTTATGAGAAAAACTTTTACAATACCTGATACATCGATTATTGCAAAAAGTGTTTTTCAAATTGACTATAACGATGGCTTTGTTGCCTATTTAAATGGTGTTGAAATTGCAAGAGCAAATGTTGGAACGCCGGGTATCAGACCACTATATAATTTACTTGCATATCAGCAGCACTTGCCATTATTTAATCAGGGTTTGCTCCCTGATTCTTTTTACATAGATCCAGTTTTATTAAAATCGGTAATAAAGCAGGGGACAAACGTGCTATCGGTAGAGATACATGAATTTAATGATACGATTTTCCATATGTCTTCTTTTCCTTACCTCTCATTCGGAATAAGAAATACCGGAATGACTTTTTCTAATCCACCACCCTGGTTTTCTTCATCAACAGATCAATTCACTGCCAATTTCAAACTAAATAATAATGGTGAGAAATTATTCTTAACCGCTCCCAATGGAAGCAGAATAGATCGGGCAACATTTCCATTTATTGGAATTGATAACTCGTATTCGAGAATTCCGAATGGATCTTCATCATGGTGTTATAATCAAATCCCTTCACCAAGAGCTTCAAATAACAGTTCGATATGCTATTCTGGTTATGCGACCGTGCCAATATTTTCTATTGCAGGTGGATTTTATTCATCTTCCCAAACCTTGACTCTTACAACAGGTATGCCCGGTGGTAGTATTAGATACACTGTCGATGGAAGTGAGCCAACATCAAGTTCAATAATTTATAGCGGGCCTATTTTTATTAATTCAACTAAAATTATTCGTGCAAGAATTTTTGCCAATGGATTTATTCCAAGCAGTATTATTACTAATTCATATTTCATTAATGAAGATGTTCATCTTCCAGTCTTTGCTTTAAATACTGATCCTGTAAATTTATTTGATCAAAACACCGGTATATATGTTACCGGTTTACATGCCGACACAGCTTATCCATATTTCGGCGCTAATTATTGGCAAAACTGGGAGAAACCTGTTTTTGTTGAGTATTATACTGCGGATAAGAACCTGGAATTTTCATTTTCTTCAAATATAAAAATTACAGGTGGTTATTCACGTACGAAGCCACAGAAAAGTTTTGAAATAAAATTAAGCGGAGATTATGGTATTTCTTCTTTAAATTATGCATTAATTCCTGATAAAAATTCTGTGTCAAATTATAAAGATTTTATTTTACGGAATTCGGGAACAGACTGGGAATATGCTCACATGAGAGATGCAGTAATGCAGCGCATCATGAAACACTCATTCATAGATTATAATCCATTCCAATCCTGCGTAGTTTTTTTAAATGGAAGTTTTTGGGGTATATATGAAATAAGAGAAAATAATAACCACAATTTTGTTGAGGAAAATTACGGCTATAAAAAAACGGAAATCGATTACCTCGATGAGCAGGGGTCATTGGTAACTAAACTCGGATCTGATTCTGCATTTTTTTCAATGTATACCTATGCAATGAATGCAAATCAGGCAGATTCTTCATTTTATAATAAGATGAATGAATATTGGGACCTGAATAATTTTACAGATAATTTTATTACTGAAACTTATTATTGTAATGAAGATTGGATAGGGCCTTGGACCGACAATATAAAATTATGGCGTCCGAGAACTGTTGATGGTAAATGGAAATATATTCTAAACGATCTCGATTTTGGTTTAGGATTATTTAGTCGTATTTCTGACAATATGCTTGATACGGCAATACATCCAAGGGTATTAAATTTTCAATCAGATATTTTCAGAACATTGCTAAATAATCCAATCTATAAACGTTATTTCATAAATCGGTATGCCGACCTGATTAACACAAATTATCTTCCATCAACTATTAATTCTTTAGTCAACCAGGTTCATGATAGTTTGGCTTTTGACATGCCAAGGCATTGGGTAACTTTCCCTGGCTTTGGCGGCTCTGTAAATGCGTGGATGACCAGTATAAATAATTTAAAGAACTTTATAAATGGAAGACCTCCTTATGCCCGAAATTATATTCAATCGGAATTTGGAATGACTTCGCAGGTAAGTTTAACATTAAATGTACAACCGGCCGGAGCAGGAAGAATACAGATAAGCACGGTAACACCTTTATCTTATCCCTGGACGGGAATCTATTTCAATGGAAATCCGGTAACAATTTCAGCAATTCCTAATCCCGGTTATACCTTTAATTATTGGCATTCGGATTCTTTAATATCTCATAACACAAACCAAATTGTAACGATTAATTTTAATGCATCAGATCAAATAACTGCACATTTTACCGGAGCACCTTCAGCTGCAACAATTACAATCAGTGAATTTAATTATCATTCTGATTCGATAGCTGATGCAGGAGACTGGATTGAATTGCATAACTATGGAAACAGCAGTGTCGATATTTCCGGATGGAAAATAAACGATGAGAACGATAATCATAGATTTATCTTTCCAACTATTACTTCAATTCCTGCCGACGGATATTTAGTTATTGCAGAAAATTTAACAAAGTTTTATTCTCAGCACCCCACCGTAACAAATGTTATTTGTCCACTTGGTTTTTCACTGAGCAATTACGGTGAACAAATCAGAATATTTGATTACAAGGACTCTCTGTTCCTTTCCATGTATTACCAGATATCACAACCCTGGCCTGTTTCTGCAAATGGAAAAGGATATACCTGTGAACGACTTAATCAATTGAATAATCCGAATGATGGATCTAATTGGTTTGCCGGATGCCTGGGTGGAACACCCGGTAGGGTCTATAGTGCTCCTTCAGCGAATGTAACCGTTAACGGGTCTGCAATTTTTTGTTCCGGCGACACTGTAAATTTATTTACATCGAATATTCCGGGATATATTTATCAATGGCAAAGAAATCATGTTGATTTATCGGGCGAGGTATCGGAAACTCTGAATGTAACTCTTGGCGGTGCTTATACACTAAAAGTAAATTTTCAGGGATGTACTGTGATTTCTGATTCCATTGTGTTAATGGAATTGCAACATGGCGAAGTGCCAATAATTAGTCAGGGATACCATTGTGGTCCTGGTACCGTAAATTTAAGTGCTTCTGCAAATGATACTATTTATTGGTATGATTCACCTGGTGGAATTCTTTTGGATTCTGGTAATACATTTACTTCACCGTTTATTAATACCTCGACTGTTTATTTTGTACAATCAGGTAAATTATGTCCCGGACAAATACGTTCGGCTTTAGCTTCAATAAAGAATATCCCTCTTTCACCTCTCACTACATCAGGTCAACATTGTGGCCGGGGTCAGGTTTTTATATCAGGAGTTTCATCGGATACTATTTTTTGGTATGACCAACCAGTAAACGGAAACCTGCTGGGAATTGGAAATTCGTATTTGACTGATACTCTCAATTCATCAGCAACCATTTATGCCATTGCAGGTTCTGTTTGCCCAAGTATTCCATCTCCTGTAGTAGCTGCAATTTATCAATTACCTAATTTAAATTTAGGTAATGACACTATAATAAATTCCGGAACTATATTAGCACTGGATGCCGGGCCGGGATTTATTCATTATTCATGGTCGACTGGTGATAGTAGTCAAACGATTCAGGTGCAGGTTTCAGATACATTTTCAGTAATGGTTACAGATCTGCATGGTTGTTCAAATACCGATTCAATATCTGTTACCATATATGACGGTTTAACTTCATTAAATAATTCAAATCTGATTACTGTTTTCCCGAATCCATCTGATGGAAAAATTAATATTCAATTCGGAATGACTTTACATAAATGCCGCCTGGAAATTTTCAATGTTCTAAGTCAGAATATTTATAGAGAAGAAATAAATAATGTTGAAAAATTGTCTATCAAAAAGGTTGATTTAAATATTCTAAAAGGCACCTATTTATTAAAGGTAATATTCGATGACGAAATCGGTGTTATGACATTTATTGTTAATTAAAAGTAAATTAAAACGGAATATAAATTTCAAACCAGTTGGTGATCAATAGCAAACCGAACCAACTCCGCAGTATTATGTATATCGAATTTGTGCATAATATTTTTACGATGAGATTTAATTGTTTCTTCTCCAATTTCCATTTTCGATGCAATTTCTTTATTTGTATGTCCGGCCGCTATAAGATTTAATACCTCTTTTTCTTTCTTCGTTAATTGGGGAATGCTTTTTTGATCTCGCATTCCTTTTAGAAGTAGCTGTTGCAATTCTGCGTTTAAATAAGTTTTTCCGTTGAGTATTTGTGCAAGAGCAGTAAATAATTCATCACCGGATATATTTTTTAACAGATATCCATCGGCACCGCTTTCAAGCATTTTATGTATAGTCCCGTAATCACCAAGCATGGAAAGACCAATAATTTTTATTCCCGGCACTATTTTTTTTATTTCTTTTGTAGCAACTATTCCATCAATTCCCGGCATATTAATATCCATAATGACAATATGAACATCGTTATTTTTTACATATTCAATAGCGTCAAGGCCGTTTGTTAATTGTGAAACTACACTGTAATTTTTATTGGAATTTATAATCCTGGCAATACCTTCAGTCACTAAATTATGATCATCAACAAGTAATATTTTTACTGACATGTTGGTTTATTTAAGAGGGCATTTATCCAAAATGAAATATAAACGTAATCAATTTTTGGAAATTTATAGACAATTTATTTTAAAACCACAAGTTCCTTCGAGAATATATTTTACCCGACAACAGTGAACTTTTAATTTTTTAACTCATAAGGGATTTCAATAGTAACATTTATACCATTTCCGGGTGAACTTTCCCAGCTTACCTTCCCTTCGAGAAGGGAAACCCTTGTTTCAATATTTTTTAACCCGTATCCGGCCGATTTTATTTCTCTTATATCAAAACCCTTTCCATCATCCTCATAGCTGAAGACAATACTTTTGTCGCGATAAAATAATTGAATGCTTATCTCTTTACACTCCGCATGTTTAATCGAATTATTAATTAACTCTTGTGTAATTCTAAAAATGGGCAGCTCAAATTTTGCATCAAATCTTTGAAGTTGTGGAGAAACATAACTTTTAATATGAAATAAATGTGTATTACTTAATCTGTTTGTCAGATCATTTAGAGCCGAAGCGAAGCCATGCATTTCCAATGTTTTCGGACTTAAATCCATTAACAAACTTCTGAGGTCATGCATCGAATCATCAACAATTGAGTATAATTCTTTTTTTGTATTCAGAGCATCCTGGTTTTGGTGGTCTATAAATTTCTCATATGTGCTTAGATAAATTTTCAGTGCACTCATTTTTGTTCCAAATTCATCATGTAAATCGCGAGCAATTCGTCGTCGTTCTTTTTCCTGTGCATCAATTTCTGCCAGTAATTTTTCCGTTTGGAGACGATGTATATTTTTGACACGGTTTCTATAAATTATAAAACCTATAGCTCCCAATATTACAATAACAGCAGGAAAAAAAAATTTGTATTGCCACAATGGAGGTTTTATAAATATTGCCACCGATGCCGAATCACTCCAAACATTATTATTGTTAGATGATTTTACTTTGAAAATATAATTCCCGCCATTTAAGTTGGTATAGCTTACGTAATTCCGTGCACCTGCAGAAGTCCATTGTTCATCTAATCCTTCTAATTTGTATTGAAATTTATTTTCAGCTGCATCTGTGAAATTTAGAGAAGCTAAATCAAATGAAAAATGATTTTGTCGATAGGAAAGATTGACTTGTTTATCCAATAAAAGACTGTCGGCTATTTGATCAAATATTTTGAAGCGTGTAATTGATGCAATCGGTTTGGTTGTATTAAATTTTATCTCTTCTGGTTTAAATTTCAGAAAATAACCCTTGCCACCTGCAAATAAACAACCTTCTTTGTTTTTATAAAAATATCCCTGCAATCCTTCATCTGGTATTCCATCCGATGGCCCAAAATGGTAAAATCTACCTTCTTTATTATTAAAAAACTCAATACCTGCGGAAGAAAGTATCCATAAATTTCCATTTGCATCACATTCCATTCCATACAAGTTCTGATTTGAATTATCAAAATGGACAAGCGTATTATCTTTCAGATTTAATTTAAACAATCCGCCCGATGTGGATGTTATCCAATAAATGCTTTCACTTATTTCTATCATATCAAAAACCTCTGAAGGAAGTGTTGGAATTTTTTCGTCTAAAAAGGATGATCGAATGGGAGAGAAATTTACAGGTATGGTCTTTTGATTTGTTGGAGGTAGTTTAAAAATACTATCGGCAAAACTAGCAGGAGCAAAATTTTGCGAAATACCATTTCTTCCATTCAAGCAAAATATATTTTGTTTGGAGTCAATAAATACTTTATGAATCATATGTTCATATCGTAAACCTTTTCCAAAAACAGGAGTTACAAAACCGGCTTTAGTTTTTAGTTCGAAAACTGCCAATCCATGACCATATGGCGAAATCCATAATACATCATGACCAAGCCAATGGCTTTGTGCCATGCTTACAATCCGTGAAGAGGCAATATTGTAGAAATCAAAATTACTATTGGCTTCGCGGTTATAAAAAGTATTCAGTGTTTTTATCGATATGCTTTTTGTGTCCAGGATAAAAACGGTTTTGTTGGTTCCTAAATAAATGGTCCCGAATGAATCCTTGAACAGCTTTGTTAGACTCAATTTTTCTTTTTGATAATATAAAGATTTTTTAAGAGTAAAAGGTTTGTTATGGTCGTTTACAAATAAACCTTCATTGGTTGTTATGTATAACTTATTTTCAACTTCAAGAAAGTCATTTACAAGTTCCGTGTTTGTAAGTTCGTTATTCAAATAATGTATTTCAAACTGATTCAGCAAAGGATCGAAAATATCTACACCAGAATCCGTTCCTAACCACATCCGACCATCTTTGTCTTTGTAAATACAACAAATAGTGTTATTACTGATACCGGTTTTATCGAGCCGGTTCTTTATAAAATGTTGCAATTGTTTGTTGATGGGGTTAAATAAATACAATCCGTTTTTGCGGGTACCGATCCATAGCCATCCATTCATATCTTCATTGATACAGGTAATTTCATTTCCGGAGTAATTAATTTTTTTCTCCGATTCAAGAAA
>JANLOW010000493.1:0-1999 GCA_031366785.1 Bacteroidota bacterium
TAATTTTTTGAATGATGGTTTCTGGGCTTCTAATAGAGAAGAAGAAATTCCTTGTCCCGGCCTTAAGTGTACCTTTATAAGAGAAATCATAGACGTGACTTCGGTTGTTTTAGCTGGTATTTCTGATACATTAAACGAAGATGTTAGAGCTCAGATAATAAAAGTGAAAACAGATAGCATTGAAAAATCTGTAAAAATTAAATTGAATGGGGTAGTTCGCCAATTTTATCAGGGAAATAAATTTTATCTTTTTATTACAGAAGTCTATAATGATGTTCGTTTCGTCGGCGCTCCACCGATGTCAATTGGAAAATTTGGAGGAGATACAGACAATTGGATGTGGCCCCGACACACCGGAGATTTTTCACTCTTCAGGATTTATGCCGATAAGGATAATAATCCCTCGGTTTATTCAAAGGAAAACATTCCTTATACTCCTAAACAATTTCTTACAATAAACATTGGAGGAATTAAAGAAAATGATTTTGCTTTTGTTTACGGTTTTCCCGGAAGAACGAATGAATATCTTCCTGCTTCTGCTTTAGAAGTTATAGCTAACCAAACAAATCCCAATCGTATTGCTATTCGTCAGGTTAGACTTGATATTATGAAGGAAGCAATGAATGTGAATGATACCATTCGACTTCAATATGCCTCCAAATACTCAACGCTCGAAAATTATTATAAAAAATGGCAAGGAGAACTGTTAGGAATTAAACGTTTTGATTTAATTAGTGAAAAAAAGATCAGAGAAAAAGATTTTCAGGAAAAACTTAAAAATTTTCCTGAGTTATTAAATGATTCATCATTGATTTTTCTGTATGATTCATTTAGTGAAAAGGCAAAGCCCTTAAATTTCGCTAACGATTATTTTGTCGAAGCGTTATCTGCCATGGAAATTGTAAATGCCTCAGCACGTTTTAAGACGCTCGTCAATCTAAGTGAAGATAAAACGAATGATGAAAAAAAGATTTATGACGAAATTTTAAAATTAAAAAAAGACTTTAAAGAATTTTACAAAAATTATAATGCTTCTTTAGACTTCAAAATTTGTAAAGCGGTTTTATCTATTTCTTATTCTAATCTTGATAAGCAATATATTCCTGAAAAAATATTCATAGATGGCCGGCGAAAGGATAATTTTAAAAAATATTGCTCCCAAATTTATAAAAATTCTTTATTGGCTGATTCGGCCGGATTGATGAAATTTCTTAATTCATTTAAAAGAAATGATGCAAAGAAAATATTGAAAGATCCTGCATATCATTTGAGTTTAAATATAGCAGAAAATCAAACTAAACTGCAGACAAATTTAAGAAAGATGAATAGTCAATTATCGAAATTACAGAGAAATTACATGAAAGATTTACTGATAATGAATCAATCGGCTAAGCTTTATCCCGATGCGAATAGTTCTTTGCGTGTTTCTTATGGTAAAGTCGAAAGTGTAGAAGTCAACGATGGACTGCATTTTAATTATTTTACTACGGCTGACGGAATTTTGGATAAATCAAAAACAAATAGTAATGAATATAAAATCCCTAAAAAATTATCAGAGTTAATTAAAAACCGAGACTTTGGTCGTTATGAATCGGAAGGAGCATTACCTGTTGCTTTTCTGAGTTCAGTACATACAACGAATGGTAATTCGGGTTCACCGACATTAAATTCCAAGGGCGAACTTATTGGTGTAAATTATGATCGTATCTGGGAAGGAGTAGTGAGTGATTACTATTACGATGAAAAACACGGAAGAAACATTAGCCTTGATATCCGATATGCATTATTTATTATCGAAAAATTTGGAAACGCCGGATGGCTATTTGATGAGATGAGAATTCTAGAATAGACTTTCGAATATAGTCTATAGTCTTGAGTAATAAGTTAATAAATATCAGCAACTCTTTGGCGACAGAGCAACTTCGAACAGACAGTCAATGAATAAATTTTTGATAGGAATATTTTTGATAACAATTCTTGAATCGTTTGGACAGACAGC
>JANLOW010000496.1:0-7163 GCA_031366785.1 Bacteroidota bacterium
CACGATGGCCGCTTCCCGAGCATTTTGCTTCGGTAAAATAAATCCTTTAAAACCTTCTTTCGCTGCCTGTATGGCAATCGGTAAAACACCTTTGATGGGCTGTAAACTGCCATCCAAAGAAAGTTCTCCCATAATAATAAATTGATCCAGTAAATTCTGAACCATTTGCTGCGAACTGGCCAAAATACCCATTGCAATTGTAAGGTCATAAGCAGAACCTTCCTTTCGAATATCCGCAGGAGCCATATTTACAGTAAACTCATGTCGCGGATATTTAAAATTACAGTTCTTTAAAGCAGCAACTATTCTTTTCTGACTTTCTTTAACGGCATTGTCGGGTAAACCGACTAAAATAAAATTAACACCACTGCTTAAATTAACTTCAACTGTAATAGTTGTTGCATTAACACCGAAAACTGCACTACCAAAAGTTTTTACAAGCATAATTTGAACAATATTTTTCCGAGCCGCATTTGCAGCAATTCAATTTCCAATAAAAAAGTAATCGTGATTTACTTCATCGCCTCTTCAATACAATGAATGAGAGAATGAATTACCTTTATATGAATCTCCTGTGCCCGGTCTGCATAGTTTGAATCGGAAGCTCGTATTTCCACATCACAAAGTGACGACATCTGCCCTCCATTCTTTCCTGTTAAACCGACAATTTTGATACCCATTTTTTTTGCGCTTCCAATAGCTGCAAGAATATTTTTAGAATTGCCACTAGTACTAATAGCCAGAAGCACATCTCCTTTTTTCCCTACTGCTTCAACGTAACGGGAAAAAACAAATTCATACCCATAGTCATTTGCCACACATGACAAGTGCGATGGATCGCTGATTGAAATAGCCGCAAGAGGTTTTCTCTCGTCTCTGAATCGCCCTGTCATCTCTTCAGCAAAATGCATGGCATCACACATGCTTCCTCCATTACCACAAGAAATAATTTTCCCATCATTCTTCAAAGCAACAACCATTATATCCACAGCATCAGAAATACTTTTGATATTTTTATCGTCAGAAATAAATTCATTCAAAGCTTTCTGCGCTTCTAAAAAATTGGAACGGATCAGTTCAAGTCTATTCATTAACTTTTATTTGAGCCAACGAAGGTAACAAACAGAAATAATAAAATGTAATTAGATATGATGGGGAAAAAAAGATACATATTTTGTTAGAATTGAGGGGGAGATAATATGAAGTGGGTATCGGGTATCGGGTATCAAGTATCATGTATCAAGTATCAAGAGTCAAGAGTCAAGAGTCAAGAGTCAAGAGTCAAGAGTCAAGAAAAAATACAAAATTGATTATTTTATTAGCCAAAAATATTTTATTACTAAATTAAAGCCATCTCTTAATATTAGAAAACAATCCTTATCTTGATAAATGGTACCCGATAACCGATACTAATAAGAACAGCGGCTCTCCCTGCCGCTGTCCTACTCGAATAAACACATCCATGTTGTTTAACCAAAAACTATCCATGAGATTATCGAATATATAAAGCCCTGAAGTCTAAAACAATTCATTTAAGCACCGAAGTCTCCTGGCTTGGTGAACAGAGTGTTTTCCTTTGTGAGTAAAAAATGTAAAAAATCCTTCAATCATTCTTCTGAAATTGACTTTTGTAAATTATTTTCGACGTATGGAAGTCCTTGAGAATTATTCTTTGAAATCCCTCAATACCTTTGGCCTCGATATAAAATCCCGTTGGTTTGCTGAAATAAATTCAGTAGAAAGTTTGCAAGTGCTATTAAAAGATAAGCGATTCCAATCCGTTCCAAAAATGATTCTTGGCGGAGGAAGCAATATACTTTTTACGGGTGATTATAATGGATTGATTATTCGTAACCGTATTGAATTCGTCAAAATAATTTCTGAAGATGAAAATTATATTTTTATTTCAGCAGGCGCCGGGATGAACTGGCATTTTTTCGTACTTTATACCATCGATCATAATTATCCCGGACTCGAAAATCTTTCTCTAATTCCCGGCTGTATTGGTGCTGCCCCAATACAAAATATAGGAGCTTATGGAGTTGAAATCAAAAATACTTTTCATAAATTAAATGCCGTAAATATGAATGATGGAAGTCTACGTACATTTACTGCAGAAGATTGCCGTTTTGGATACCGTGACAGTATTTTCAAACAGGAAGAACGCAATCGATATGCTATCGTTGATGTAACATTTCGTCTTAATAAAAATACACCGTTGAATACTACGTATGGAACTATTGAAGAACAATTAAAAATTATGAATATATCACATCCTACCATTCGTGATATCAGTAATGCAGTAATTGCCATTCGAAAAAGCAAACTTCCTGATCCTGAAATTACAGGAAATGCAGGAAGTTTTTTTAAAAACCCAGAAGTTTCCAGTCATTTTTATAACAAACTCAAAGAAAATTACTCCGATATCGTTGGCTATCCAACCTCTTCAGGAAATTATAAACTAGCAGCCGGATGGCTAATTGAACAATGCGGCTGGAAGGGAAAAAGAATTGCAAACACCGGCATGCATGAAAAGCAGGCATTAGTCCTTATAAATTATGGCGGTGCCACAGGAAAAGAACTGATCACTCATGCCGAAAGTGTACAAAAAAGTGTTCTAGAAAAATTTGGCGTTGATCTTGAAATGGAAGTTAATATTATTTAACACCATCTTCTATTGAAGAAATAATTTTATTTAACTCTTCTTTGGTTTGACTAAAATCACGTGTGAGTTTTTTAATATGGTCTTCCATTCCCTCCGAATTATTTTCTCTGCCTTTAATCTCAATGATACGGCATGTTTCAGCAATTACTTCTGCGCCTAAGTTAAGTGCCGAGCCTTTAAACTTATGAGCAAAAGAACCAAGCTTTATCATATCTCTTGCTACAAGAGCGTCAGTCATATCAATAAGCAAATCATCACCCTGATTGATAAACATTAGTAATACTTTTTTAAAAAAAGAAGTATCATCTCCACTAGTCATTTCTTTTAAACGATTAATCGTTTTTTCATTTACAATCATCAGATTACTGGTTTTAGATGAATTTATTTCAATAGAACCAGTCTTATTTCCTTTGTTTTTCGGAGCCCAAGTTCGGATACTATCAACTATTTCTTCTATCATGAAAGGCTTACTGATATAATCATCCATACCGGCAGCAATACATTTTTCTTTATCTCCTTCGAGTGCAAAAGCAGTCATTGCAACAATGACTGGTTTAATTGTCGGCTTAAGTTTGTGAATGATGAATTTTGTTGCTTCAAAACCATCCATTTCAGGCATCTGAACATCCATAAAGATTAAATCGAAATTTTCTTTCTTTAACTGATCAATTACCTGTAATCCATTCGATACCAATACCGGTTTATATCCCAGTCCTTCAAAAATATTTTGAGCGAGTTTTTGATTGATCAGATTATCTTCTGCTACTAAAATTCTTAAAGGTATTTCTTCCGCCAATTTTTTACTTTGTTGCTTTATAGAGCTTTCATCTCTCGATCGCTGATGTTCTTCAACAGAGAAAACACTGATTAATATATCCAATACTTTTGACCTGTCAACATTTTTAGGAATGATGGCGGAAATTATATCACTGGTATAGTCAAAGAATATATCGTCTGTTTTTACAGCATTAAATAAAACTATCGGAAGTTCATCACTCGAACGAATATTTCTGATTTCTTCGGCAAGTTTCATTGGTTTCTCAGTGATAATCTGAGAGTCAATCAAAACTAAATTAAAATCTTTTCTCTGCTTAATAATTTCTACAGCTTTTTTTACATCATCGGCTATCTGCGGTATCATTCCCCATCTTTTAAAATAGTCGGCATACAATCCAGACTCCGCTTTGTCGTCGCTAATAATTAATACATAAGAATTAGCCAGGCGATTCGTTCCTTTCCTGTGATTCTTAGGAATATCTTCTTTTGAAACTGCTTCCGTTTTTATTGTAAAAATAAAATCGGATCCGACTCCTTCTTTACTTTCAACATAAATTTTCCCGCCCATTAATTCAACAAGGTTTTTACAAATCACCAATCCAAGGCCGGTACCGCCGTATAATTTGGCAGTCCCTACATCTGCCTGAGAGAAACTACGGAATAAACGACCTATTTTCTCAGGAGGAATTCCAACTCCTGTATCCTGAACATCAAATCTTAATTCCAACTCATTTCCTTCGGCCTTGTTTTTTGCAACACTAATAGTAATCTTGCCCTTCAATGTAAACTTTATTGCATTTGAAACAAGGTTCATTAAAATCTGGCGTACCCGGGTGATATCACCATAAACATATGTCGGCAAATCGCGGGAAATTGTATAGTGAAGAGACAGATTTTTCTCTATCGCTTTAGCTGCAAGTAAATCGAATGTTTCTTCAATACATCTTTTCAGAGAAAATGGCTTAAACTCTAGTTCCATTTTGGCTGATTCAATTTTCGAATAATCCAGAATATCATTGATGACAGAAAGTAAAGCATCACCACTTAATAAAATCGAATCTACAAAATCCTGCTGCTTCGGTGTTAGTGGTGTTTGGCTTAATAATCTTCCCATACCAATTACACCATTCAATGGAGTTCGTATTTCATGACTCATCGTAGCAAGAAAACCTGATTTTGCTTGTGTAGCTGATTCTGCTTCTTCCTTTGCTTTAATAAGATCATCTTCTATTTTCTTTCTTAAACTAATATCATGACCAAAAATAGAAATACTTCTTATAAATCCATTCTCCTCTTTTACAGGAGTAACAACAATTTCTAAATCAGATTTTTTTCCGTTGACTTTAAATGATTTTTCTAAAACAAAATTCTCACCATTAAATGCTCTTTTATGCATATCGAGATAATCTTTATGAAATGCTCCGGGAAGTATATCCAAAAGATTAAAACCGGTTTCTACTACAATGCCTGTTTGTGCAAAAATAATTTCACTCAGTTTAGAATTTATTAAAAGAATAGTGTGTCTGCGGTCAACAGTAATAACCGAATACTCAGCATTTTCGACCAGAGAAGTTAATTTATTTTTATTTTCGGAAAAAATCTTATCAATACGTTTCTGCGAAGTAATGTTTTCCGCCATCGTAATAACAAATTTCGGATGTCCGCTTTTTGATCTCGAAAGTGACGTAGACGCTTTAACCCATATAACCTCATTATTCCGCCTGATCAATCGCTTTTCTCTTTTCATAACGTCGATTTCCCCGCGGAATAAACCGGAAAGCAATTTCTTCTCTTCCGCTTTGTCATCCGGATGAATTAAATCAAGTATTGTCAATTGCTTTAATTCATTTTGACTGTAACCTGTCAGATGACAAAAAGCTGGATTCACATTATCAAAACCATAATTTAAACCGATAAAGGCCATAGCAAAACCTGCTTCAATGAACCAATCATTTATATTTTCAGAAAAAAAATTTTCCTTAGTAATTTCATCTCGGTTTACGGGAAAAATTCTAACACTGATTAATGTTTTATTTGCATCAGAAATCCTTACTGCATGTAACCTTCCCTCTAAGGTTTTGTTTTTTAACGTCCGAAAAATACCTGGAATGTTTACACTACCCGATTTTTCCAATCCTTCTTTTATTTGAAGCCTGTCTTCCGCTTTCCATGTAAGGTCAAATAATTCGGTAAGATCAATGCCCACAAGTTGTTCGCGACTATCTGCTTCGAATAAACTTACAGAAGCTTCATTGCAGTCAATTGTTAAACCAGTTAATGAGTTAATATTAAAAATCGCATCACCAAAAACTGATTCGTCGATGCTTACAGGTTCCGAAATTTTATTTTCTTCTTTTTCTACAACCTCTGAAATTTGCTCACCAATTTTTTCTTCCACGTTTCTAACTCGGAACATCATGTAAAACAACATAACAATTACAAAACCGAAAAGGCTTAAAAGTAAAAAGAAAGTGAAATGTAGTTTCAACAAATAATCCAATATAAAAATCAAAGCATAGACAACTACGACTGCCAGTATTAGCAGTCGATAAAGAATCTTTCGACCTTCATCGGAATGACGTGACTTATTTGTTGTTGTATTCAATGGTACACACCTATGCGAATCCTTATATGCAATAAGAGTCAAGATGTTGTCTGCACGAGCAATCCTTTCTATGTAAAAGCAATGGAAACATTACTCCATAAAAATGAAAAGAAAAGCAACTTCGAAAGTCTCTAAAATGATAATTTAACCGTTAGGACAATTAACATATGATAATGCTGAAACAGCGAATAGAATAAATGATTATTTCTTACAGTTTATCAAGCTCATTTCGAACAAATAAAATAAGCTCCTTGATGTAATTTTCAGAAAAATCGAATCGGATACCAGCCGTTTTATAAATGTCAGAAATGGAGACAGTATAACCCAATTTTAAGGCATCCATGTATTGTTGAACAGCTTTTTCAGGATTTGCTTTATAGTTTCTCCAAACAGCAATAGCTCCTAACTGAGCCATTCCATATTCAATATAATAAAAAGGAACTTCGAAAATATGCAATTGTTTTTGCCAGAGAACCTCACGTGCATTTTCATCTTCACTCCAATCCACAAGTGATGAACTGAAACTAGAAAAATTTTGTTTCCATGCTGCTGTACGTTCTTTGATGGTATGTTTTGGATTCAGATATAGCCAATGCTGAAAAGAATCAACACATGCAATCCATGGCAATACTTCAATTACATTTTCAAGTTGTTCACGCTTTGCTCGTCGAAGATCTTCTTTATCATGAAAGAAATGATCCCAATGTTCCATTGATATTAATTCCATACTCATAGAAGCAAGCTCTGCAACTTCTGAAGGCAATTCTTTAAAACCTATAAAATCCAGATCACGAGTCAACATGGAATGAATAGCATGACCTCCTTCATGAACCATTGTTATTACGTCGCGGAGTGAACCGGTAGCATTCATGAAAATAAAAGGAACACCACTTTCGTAAAGTGGATAATTATAACCTCCGGGTGCTTTTCCTATTCGTGAATCAAGGTCTGTAAAGTTTTTAACCTTGAGTGTATTTAATACTTTACCGAAAAATGGATGTATCGCTGTAAAACAAGAAATTGATTTATCAAGCAATTCATGTCCGTGTTGAAATGGTTTTAGATCCGGACGACCCGCTTGATCAACATCCAAATCCCAAGGCTTAAGTTTATCAA
>JANLOW010000031.1:0-5318 GCA_031366785.1 Bacteroidota bacterium
TCAGAAATTCACAACCGTTTTCTTTTAGAATATCTTTAATTGTTTGTATGCTTATTCTGTCAAAGGTATTCATCTTACGATTAATATTTGATTCCACTTCTTTGTCTTTCTTTTCTTTTGCCAATAACATTTCTGAAATCAGCGATGCGAGTTTTTTTCTTTCATACTTTTTATAAATTATATATTCTTTAATCTGTTCATCTGTCATTTTTTTACAGGAGTCATTTAAAAGTTTTCTGTCAATGTCAAGATATGCCAATGGGTCCTTATGATATAGGTCAACCAGGTCCCAGGAATAATTTTTGTTCTGATAATCATCCGATATTTTATACAATGATCTGTATCGGAAACCTTCTGTATTGGTTACATAAATGTGATTGTCTTCTACTTGTAAAATTCTTCGCCTCAGTTTTCCTCCTTTTCCATAATACAAATATGTATTATTAAATTTCCTGTTAAGTAAACGGAAACGTTGTAAATCAAATCCATTAAGCCGGTCAAAATTATGTCGTCGTAATGAAATCGTTGAAATTTTTCCGCCTCCTTTCTGAGCAATCTTTTGCCAGCCGACGATTGCTTTTCTTTCTCCCGGTGCTATACAATAAGTTGTGTGTACGTTAATATTCTTTTCTGTAAGTTTATTTAATACTTCATCAACATCAACACGTCCGGTATAAACATCTCCATTTCCAACCAGGAAAATTATTTTCTTTGCATTCGGATCTTTCGACCAGGAGATTTTTTTCAGACAGGTGTTTAATGCCGCACCAACATACTGATCACCTTTTTCAATCTTAGACGGAATTTTATAAAGAATATTGCTTAACATTTCAAAATCAGTTCCAAGATCTTTTTGAACTTTCGAATAGCCATTCGCTTTCCCGTAGCTGAAACGCGCATAGGTTACGACACCGATTCTAAAATCGGGTTGAGGCTGACAATGCTTGAAAAAATTCCAATAATCCCAAAGATGATTACGAAATTGATCGATCAATCCATTGGAACTATTGCTTAAGTCCAGACAAAATACCACATCAATGGGTTGATTGGTTTTATCCTGTGCAATACTTTCCGTTTTAATAACGAAAAACAAAAGAAAGATAAAGATGCTTTTCTGTATACGGTAACGCACAAATAAATTATAATGTTTTCTATCTATCAATGGGAATCTGTGCAATGTCTAACATTTATTAAAATTTCTGATATCCAAATAATATTCAGGGAATATCAGCAAAGGTAGCAATCCGGTAAAATTGTAAATACCTTTACATCAAAATGGATACCCTTGATTTACAGAATTTAAAATCGAAATGGGAGGAGCTGTGTCGCAAACTTGGCGAAGAATTCGGAGAAGAACCTGATCTTCAGGTCGTACTTTTCCTTATCGGTGTACAAGAACTTGGAAGAGGTCCTCAGAAATTTTCAAAAGACGAAAAGCAAGACTTGATGCATATTGCCGTTTGTCGTTTGCTAAGTACTTTTGGTTATTACGAACTTGTGGGACAAGATCAGGATGGCTGGCCTCATTGGCAGCTAGTTAATAAACTTCCGCCATTATCACTTCGTGAACAGGATTTATTATTGAAACAAGCGGCTGTAGAATATTTTTCAATATAAAAAAAGCCTCTTGGAGAATGAATTTCTAATCTGAACCCTACTAATGAATTTTCAAATAAATTATAGGTTAACTGTCTGTGTCACCGTTTCATTTTCTTTGAGTCTGACAAAAGAGCGAGCAGTATCGGGTCCTTTGATTACTTCAATATTTAGAAATGCCTCCAGCTTAAATTCAAATTCTGCTTTACCTGCAGCATCGCTTTTTTTGGTAACACGCAATGTAGATTGAACACCATTAACAGGATTAACCGCTGTATCTTGCCAAAGAGTAATAAAAGCATCAGATACCGGAGCATTGCTTTGGTTAATAACAGAAATAATCGCTTTGGTTGGATCATCCTTTTTACATGATATATTACAAATGGCAATAAAAAAACATAATATGATCCAACCTTTAATTCTGCCTGTTCTTCCTTTATTATTCATCTGATTTTGGTTAATATTGCCCAAGTTTTAAACACAAAATATAAAAATTATGAAGAAAATTGTTTTGACTTATACGCTTTGTTTGCTGGTAAGTGTTACGTTAACCGCTCAAAAAAAGAAAAAAGATAAGGATTCTGTCCTTCCAAAAGTGGTTGATAAAGAACGCGTTGTTCTTATTTCCACAAGTTTGGGCGATATGACGGTTAAATTGTATGATGCAACACCCAAACATCGTGACAATTTTTTGAAACTGGCACAGGAAAATTTTTATGACAGCCTGCTTTTTCATCGCGTGATTGCAAATTTTATGATTCAGGGTGGAGATCCATTATCAAAAAATGCTGCACAAGGTGTTCCACTTGGAAGCGGTGATAATGGTTATACAATTCCTGCTGAATTTGTAGATTCCATCTTTCATAGAAAAGGCGCACTTTGCGCTGCTCGAACCTCAAATCCAGAAAAAGCATCAAGTGGTTGCCAGTTTTATATTGTACAGGGACAAGTTTTTACTAGGGATAAGTTAACGCAGATGGAGCAACAACGCGGACTAAAATTAAGCGAAAAACAAATACAATTATATACAACTATTGGTGGGTATCCTCCGCTGGATAAAGAGTATACAGTATTTGGAGAAGTAATAGAAGGATTGGATGTGATTGATAAAATAGCTGCTGTGAAAACTGCTCCCGGAGACCGTCCTCTTCAAGATGTTTACATTTTTAAGGTGACAATTATAAAATAGCGATTTATAAATAATGCAAGATAAAATCAAAGAGCTTATTCTTGAAATCGACGACTTCTCAGCTCAAACAAAAGAGCAAGTCGAGACTTTCAGAATTAAATATCTCAGCAAAAAAGGGGTGTTGGCAATCCTTTTTGCTGAGATGAAAAATATTGAGCCGTCCTTGCGAAAAGATTTCGGATTGTTGGTGAATGATCTTAAAATTAAAGCAGAAGAAAAATTTAATGTTATGCAAGAAGTTTTGCTTAACAGTTCTTCTTCGGTTGATGATAAAAAAATTGATCTGACATTACCCGCAGAACCGTTTTCTCAGGGTTCGCGACACCCCTTATCCATTGTTCGAAATGAAATCATTCAAATTTTTAGCCGCATCGGTTTCATTGTTGCCGATGGGCCGGAAATTGAAGATGACTGGCATAATTTCTCTGCATTGAATTTCCCCGAAAATCATCCTGCCCGTGATATGCAGGATACTTTTTTTATTAAACAGGAAAATGGTAAAGATTCTATTGCACTAAGGACACATACGTCTTCCGTTCAGGTTAGAATAATGGAGACAACGAAACCTCCCATTCGCATTCTTGCTCCCGGTCGTGTTTACAGGAATGAAGCGATATCTGCCCGTGCACATTGTTTTTTTCACCAGGTCGAGGGTTTGTATATTGATAAGAATGTTTCCTTCGCCGACATGAAACAGACTCTTCTTTATTTTTCAAAACAAATGTTTGGTGATGATGCAAAGATTCGTCTCCGTCCCTCTTATTTTCCATTTACAGAACCTTCTGCTGAAATGGATGTTACGTGCAACATCTGTAAAGGAAAAGGTTGCAACGTTTGTAAATATTCAGGCTGGCTTGAGATCATGGGCTGCGGTATGGTAGATCCAAACGTATTGGAAAATTGTAAAATTGATTCCAAAATTTTTTCCGGTTATGCTTTCGGTATGGGCATAGAACGTATTGCTATGTTAAAATATGATGTTAAAGATCTACGTTTCTTCTCGGAAAATGATGTACGTTTTTTAAGACAGTTCCGGGGAGAGGGGTGATGGGCAATGTTGTTTAGTTAAGCAGGAATTACGCTTAATTCTCTGCGAAACTTTTCAGAAAGAATTTTATACATTTCCTATAATATTATGACCATATAAAATATAAAGGAATTTTTCAACATGAAGTTAATTCCACAATCGCCTAAAAAAACACTCAAAGCATTCTTAAAGCAGCAACCTTTAAGAAGTGAGATTGACTTATTCAAAGTCAATCTGCTGCGACTTTTAGGAAAGGTTGATGAAATTGAAAGAGAAGAAAACCAAAAAAATCATATCCGTGATTTTCTTCGTGATACCTTTTACAAAGACACCAACGAAATAAATACCAAAGACAACAAAGACCTTGTAATCCATTTGGGCAAAACCAACAAGGACAAAGTTGGAGTTATCATTGAAGCCAAACGACCAGGCAACAAAAACGAAATGCTGACGGCCGACAAGCCAAATGCGAAAGCATTGCAAGAACTGGTGCTTTATTATTTGAGGGAACGAATTGAAGAAAACAACATTGACATAAAATATTGTGTTGCCACCAACATTTACGAGTGGTTCATCATTGACGCATCTTATTTTGAAAAACTTTTCTTTCGCAACAAAGCATTTGTAAAAGAATATGAGCAGTGGAGAGATAAAGAAAAAGTTACATCCGACACCAAACTTTTTTACGATAGTATTGCAAAACCTTTCATAGACAAACTCACGGATGAAATTCCTTGCATTTACTTTGACATCAGAGATTACCAAACTATTTTACGCAACAACAAAAAGGAAGATGACAGAGAATTAAGTGCGTTATTCAAAATACTTTCACCGCAACATCTTTTAAAAATTGTAACACCCAACGACAGCAATTCGCTTGACGATAAGTTTTACAAAGAACTACTTCACATCATTGGTCTGGAAGAAGCAAAAGAAAACGGTAAAAATATTATCAGAAGAAAAAAGGAAAACCAAAATTCAGCTTCGCTAATTGAACTGACAATAGATGCAATACTTACCGAAGATCTTTTACATCGGCTACCAGACCAATCAATTTTCGGAGAAACAAAAGATGAAAGGGTATTCAATGTTTCATTGGAGCTTTGCATTACCTGGATAAACAGAATTTTGTTTCTCAAATTATTGGAAGGACAATTGGTAAATTACCATACCGAAAACAAAGAAAAATACCTGTTCTTTAATACCAGCATAATAAAGGACTTCGATGAACTCTTCAAACTCTTTCATAAAGTTTTAGCGATAACCCTGAAAGACAGAACGGATTCTATTAAAAACAAATTCAGTTTCGTTCCTTATCTCAACAGCTCACTTTTTGAATATACCAATTTAGAGGAAGATGTCCTTAAAATAAACACGCTTGATAATGGCGGACAACTTGAATTAATCAACACCACCATTTTAAAAGATATTAAAAAGAAAGCTGACAAACTGCCGACACTTGAATATCTTTTTAAATTTCTCGATGCTTACGACTTTGCAAGCGAA
>JANLOW010000056.1:0-2122 GCA_031366785.1 Bacteroidota bacterium
TAGACAAAGAGTATCACTTAGATCAATTAAATATCTTTTATATGGAGGACTCCCTGTAAAATCAAAAGCTCCATAGTACATACAGGGTAAATTTATCATTTTTGGTAAGCGAGTCTTTAAAATATGTCCATAAATATCAATATCAAAAATGGGTATACCTTGTATAGTCAGATTCTCCATATTATTGAAAAATAAAACATCATTAGAACCTCCAATCCCTATGTCTTGCCGACCGACCAAATAGGTACCATAAGGAATAATTAATTTTTTAGGTACAGTTGCTCCAACATGAGAAAAAAATTCTGACGCTCTCTCGAAAGCACATTCATCATCCGATTCTCCGTTGCCAACGGCACCGAAATCGGTTTTAATATTTCTGGTAACAGAAGTTGTACACGATGGGCAAACAAAGGAATCAATTGTACAGGCACTTTGCATTGTATGCGTTCCCGAATAACATTCACCTTTGATAACTACACTATTTCGAGCGATACATCCGTGACTATCCGTAACAACTAATGAATCAGAACCAATATTCAAACCGGTTAAAAATTCTTTAGTCGAACCATTAGACCAAAGATTAGAATAGGGTGGACTTCCTCCATAGACAACGGAATATGCAGCGCCATCTGAAACAGTATCTGCACTGGTAATATTTCCAAAAATGTAAGCTTTTAATTCATCAGGGCTATCTATTAATAGACTTGTTTTTTGCCTGCAGCCATTTCCATCAATCACCCTCACCGTATAAATATCCGATATTAAATTCACAGCCGTATCATTATTCCCTCCACGCGGATACCAGGAAAAAAAGTAAGGAGCAGAGCCTCCGGAAACGATTACTCTTGCCGAACCTGTTGTATCAAGAAAACAATTTGGATTTGTAATAACATTCCCGGTAACACTAATCCCCCCAATATCCAATATCTCAAATTTTTTCGATGTGGTACAGCCATGATAATCTGTTACAATTACATTCCCTTCTCCGCTATTAACATGTTCTATATAACTTGAAGTTTCTAACGGCCCTCTGTTAGCAATGCCATACGTCCAGGTATAGAGATACGGTGTTGTTCCTCCTGTTACTACCGTGGCGGCTGATCCTTCCAATGCGCTGCAATGAGTGTTTACAATATTTAAGTTAACATTAAAAGTATTAGGTTGAGTAACTTCTATTGTATCGTACGACATGCAACCCGGAGAATCCGTAACCGAAACCGTATAAAAACCACCGCTGACATTGGTAATTTCTTCCAGCGTGTCATTTTCAGAAGTCGACCAGCGGATTTTGTAAGGGCCATTTACTGATGCAACCTGTATTAAAGCTCCGCCATCCGATCCTCCATTGCATGTTGCAGGTGCAATCGTTAACAGAGAAATCGAAGGACCATTGTTATCCGATACCTGAAAGGTTGCAAAGGCTGAACATGCATTTGAATCGGTCACCAGTACAGTGTATTCACCTGCAGACAGACTGTCGTGACTCTGCGTGGTTTCTCCGTCCAAAGTCCAGAAATATTGTTTCACAACTCCTGTACCACCGGTAGCGTTGATAGAAACTACACCGCTGGAGTCTCCGCAAGTCGAATTAGTTTTTGTAAAACTGATGGTGAGGCTATCGGGTTCATTTATTACAACAGTGTCCGAAAGATGACATCCCAAAGAATCGCTGATTGAAACAGTGTAATGGCCCGGATACAATGTCGGTGTAGCTGCTTGTGTTCCCATACTGCCTGACCTACTATATTTATAAGGCGACGTGCCACCGGTAACAGTTACTGCGGCCATTCCATCAGATCCACCGCGACAATACACATCGTGTTTGGTTAGAAAATCTTTAAAATAAATACACTTTTTGTAAGCTGTGGTAAAAATGCTTGTTGTGGAAGTACTGTCTATTGTTGTTGAAGAACCAGAGATGCTGTCTCCTGAATGCGCAAAACTTTTAAAATCTTTCACACAGCGATCCATCCCATCCGGTAATACGCATGTAGGAAGGATTTATAAAATTGCAGTTGTTATGATTCCAGTTAATCTTTAACCTAACTTTTGATGTGCCTGCATTACGGGTGAGTTTCCAGTATTCGCAAGTGTTTAAATGTTCAATGGTTGTATCAAGAGT
>JANLOW010000098.1:0-1774 GCA_031366785.1 Bacteroidota bacterium
GAGTACGAACAACTTCTTGCCGATAAAAATTTTTTCCGATCGCATAATTCACATCTCATCAACCTGAAACACGTAAAAAAATTCAGCCGGGTTGATGGTTACTTTGTACAAATGAGCGATAGTTCTGTTGCTGAAATTTCAAGAAGAAAGAAAGAAGAGTTTATGGAATTGATGAGTAAGCATTTTTAGTTGTTTTTTAGTATATTTTTATGCTTAAATCAGTTTCTAACCACCCAATCGGTACCATAAGTTTCTATTTTAAGTCAACTCTTGCAATAGGTTTGATAATTTAACGAAACCTGATTTTTTATTCAATCTTATTGAAAACAGGGATGATTTTCTTGTTTATGCCCTTTTTGCCTATCAAAATCTTAATATACCTTAATGTAATATTTATAAAGAAGTTCATTTTTCTTTTCACCATCTATTAACTTTTAGTAACCACAGGTTGGTTTTATTAACCATTTGTTATATTGATCGATTTTCATTACAAAAGCTATATCATCTTTAAAGTTCAAAATTTTGATTATCAAGTTTTTTATCTTTCTTAGGTCATAACTAAGTATCAACGGGTTTTGGCAATGGATAAAAATAATACTTTAGCATGAAAGATCATCGTCGAAAATTTACATCTAAATTTAAATCTCAAGTTGTACTAGAGGCAATTTCTGAACGCGAAACGCTTAATGAACTTGCCTTGAAATTTGATTTGCACCGCAATCAGATTGCTGAATGGAAGAAAAATTTTATGTCTAAAGCACACCTTATTTTTGAATTAGAAGACATTTCTTTAAATGAAAAAACAGCTACAATAAAAAAGAAAGATATAAAAAAGAAAGAAAAAATATTTAACCAAGCAACTGCGGCTAATGCATAAATTATACAGGAATTTAAAAACATTCAACTAGAAATTACTAAACACATCCATTTAAATAACTTCTCAAATGAAAATATTAAATAACCAAAATCAATTTTCTTCAGGTAACTTAATTGATTGTTTAATTGAAAAAGATATTGTTTGTTATTTTAAAAACAGGATAAAAATTTTGACAAGAAAACGAAAATTTGTATTTTCTTTTGTCTTATTGAGCGTATTGCTTTTAATTAATTATTCTTCTGTGATTGCTCAATCACAACAACATTGCAAGCTTATTTGCCGAGATACAACAATTTGTTTTGGCGTACCTGATTCTGCAGTTCATCTCGCAAAACCAAAATATAAAAGTGATCCTTTAGCAGGTGGAGGTACAGGCCCCGATTGTTTTTACGATTCTATTTGGAATAATTCACCAGGAATATTTCCTGTAGGGACTACCGTAGTTACTTGGTACGTTCATTCTCCATTTCCGCAACCTGCCGGAACAATTGATTCTTGTACATCAAATATAATTCGAAACCCGCCATCTTTATTTTCAATTTGTTTTACGACATCACCACCAATTGTTGCAGGGGTAATCAATATTTGTAATGGTACACCAATAACATTTAATGCAAATTGCTCAATAGGAAGTACGGGTGTTCTTTGGAATTTCGGTAACGGATATTATTCAGGAAACTATGTTCATACAGAACCGGGATGGCATTATCCTCCGGGAACTTATTTTGATACATTACGGGTATTTGATGATTGCGGCAATCCGCATGATACAGCTTTCAAAGTTGTTGTTGATTCGGCATCGGGTCCCGATATTTTTTGTATTTCTGTTGTTTGTCCGGGTGATACTGTTACATATCATACCTCAGCAAACTGTACAACTTATAATTGGGGTGTAAC
>JANLOW010000117.1:0-10545 GCA_031366785.1 Bacteroidota bacterium
ATCTGCTCTTCTCAAGAGATTTTTAAGCACTAAAGAATATTATAAAGCAATCGATTTCGGCAAAGAAATTATTAACCGTTATGATGCCGGCCAAAATCCGGAAGACAGAATTCTTTTTCTGAATACTTTAGCTGATATCAGAATTCCATTTCGCATTTCTGACAAACTAGCCGAGGGCTTCGATTTTTATACTTCAAAGCTCAAATTATATCTCCAAAGAAATGATTCAGCAGCCATTTCTATCTGCTATTATGTACATGGAGGATTCTATCATACCAATGGATTGAATGACCTTTCCATTTACTATTATAAAAAATCCATTGCATATATAAATATAAATGACACGACCGGTGAATCACCTTTTTCGGGAATCAGTGAATGGACAAATAATACATCAGTAGTAGGCCAAATTTATAATTCAATAGGCGATTACCGCAATGCAATAATATATTCCCGCGCTGCTTTGAATGCAAGGTTGTCAATTGAAAAGGATACATCTAACGTATCATACATTTATAAAAATATTGCCTCTTCGAAGATTTTGTTAAACGAAATGGATAGTGTAATCGAGATAATAAATAATGCTATAACCAGCGCTAAAGTTACAGATCGAAGAAGCTCTCTTGCTAATTGTTATCAAGTAAAAGGTATTTATTACCTGAAGACAAATCAAATGGATTCATCAGAATTCTATTTAAATGAATGTATTAATGTAATGAATAATTTTAGTCTTCCTGCAAATACTAGAGAAGGAATATTAACGCCCGATTATTATTTAGCTCTCGTCAGACAAAAACAAAAACAATTTAAAGAAGCGGAAGAATTAATCAAAAAAGAAATTCCAAAACTGGTAAACTTAAGAGGAGAAGTATTACGGGACTATAAACTTCTTGTTGAAGTGTACCTGGAACTGGGAGATATAAAAAATGCCAATGTGGCTTACAAGCAATACCAATCATTGCAAGAAGAATTACAGGCGGATGAGCGCAAAAATCGTTCAGTAAGTTTTGAAACAGAACAGAAAATAGCAGAAGCTGAAGGCACAATAAAAAACCTCGAAACCGAAAAACAAGTTGCCTCTATTACACGAAATTACCTCGTAGGAATTGCGATTTTATTATTGGCTATAGCATTGATAATTTTTAATCGTTTCAGAATAAAGAAAAATGCAAATGTTGCTTTGGAAGAAAAAAACAAAATTATCTCCATTGAAAAAGCAAATGTGGAAAAGGAAAAAGCAAACGTTGAAAAAGAAAAAGAACGATCAGATAATTTACTGTTGAACATTCTACCATCAGAAGTAGCTGAGGAATTAAAAAAAACCGGCGAATGTCAGCCGAAAACATTCAGCATGGTTACGGTAATGTTTGCCGATTTCAAAGGCTTTACCAATGTAAGCGAAAAAGTAAGCGCAGAGTTATTAGTGAGTGAAATAAATTATTGCTTCAGCGCTTTCGATAATATTTTACAGAAACATAAAATAGAAAAAATTAAAACCGTTGGCGATGCCTACATGTGTGCCAGCGGTTTGCCAACACTCAATTACACGCATGCCTTTGATGTGGTAACAGCGGCACTGGAAATAAAAAACTTTATTCTCAACCGAAAAAAAGAGAAAGAAAGAAAAGGAGAAATAGCTTTTGAAATTCGAATCGGCATACATACTGGTCCGGTAGTGGCGGGCATTGTCGGTATTAAAAAATTCTCCTACGACATCTGGGGTGACACCGTAAACCTTGCCGCACGAATGGAACAAAGCTGCGACGCAGGAAATGTAAACATCAGCGGAAACACCTATGAATTAGTGAAAGACAAATTCACTTGCACACACAGAGGAAAAATCCAGGCAAAGAATAAAGGTGAAATTGATATGTATTTTGTTGAGCTACCAGTTTAAAAAATATGAAAAGTGAAATCCCGATTTTTCATCGGAATAGATGGTAAATCTTAGTATGAAGAATGCATCAGGTAAAATTTTATTCATCATACTTTGGCAACATTGAAACTTCAAACTAATTGCAAGAAATAAAAAAAAATATGGAAGTACATCATCACCCCGACCTTCATCATAATCCTAAAAAGTGGAAAGAATATTTGCTCGAATTCTTAATGATCTTTCTGGCAGTCACCATGGGATTTATTGCAGAGAATATCAGGGAAATTATATCTCATGGAGAAATCGAAAAAGTATATTTAAAATCTTTGGTACAAGATGTCAAAGATGACATTCGCACAATAAACGACCAGCAAAGAATTTTTGATCAACGAGTTATTTTGTTGGATAGCTTAATTGAAATATTAGATGCATCTGCAATTACTCAGAATACAGGCAATCTTTATTATTATGCAAGATTGGCGACTAAGAGTAATACTTTTTCAGGTAACACACGTACGTTTGATCAAATGAAGAATACGGGAGGATTTAGGTTAATAAAAAATAATGAAATAGCCGAAACGATTATGTCTTATTATTCAATTCTACAACAGATAAAGCAGCTTGAATTAACAGGAGAAGAAGGAGAATTGAATGAATACAGAAAAATTGCTGTTCAGATTTTTAACGCTGATATATTCAACCAAATAAATTCAACGAGCATGAATTTAGTAACTAGGCCTTCGGATAATCCACTCCTTCGCACAAACGATAAAAAACTCCTTGGTGACCTTGCGGGTTGGGTTCATTATATTAAAAACACAAGGATTGGTATCAATCAATATAAAAAAGATCTTTTTGAAAAAGGCGAATTGTTAATCAGGCAAATTCAAAAAAAATATGATTTAGAATAATGCCAGCTAAATAAACAAATCAATAGATAAACTAATTGCAAACATTAACCAGCACTACTTCGTTGGAATAATCACTTAATAACATAATAGTAAGATTGAAAGAATTATTTTTAATCCTTTCAAATAAATTCATAATCAATACAAAAAATAGCATCTAAATACAATGTGAATTACATAAATAATTTTATCCCATCTTTTCTCAAAAAACTTTACCTTACTTAATTTTATACTAGATACATGATACTAGATACCTGATACTCAAAAATGCTCCCCGATCCCCCAAAAAACGATAAGTTCTACAAGCGATTAATCTGGATAATTTCCATTATAATTTTTCTAGCTGTTTTAATTTTATCACAACTTCCAAAAGCAAATATTATTCCAACATGGTTATGGATTCTTCCGGCTATGAATGCTGTTTTGAACGGCTGTACATTCATCATACTTTTATTTTCCTTTTATTTTATCCGCAAAAAGAAAATTTCCATTCATAAGCGGCTGAATATTACGGCAAGTATTTTATCGACGATTTTTCTGCTCTTCTATGTAACGTTTCATTCTTTTGGCGTAGAAACAAGATTTCCAGTTGATAATCCATGGCGTTCAACCTATCTTATTATTCTATCAACACATATTATTCTGGCTGCTACCGTTCTGCCATTGGTTTTATTATCTTTGTACCGCGGCCTCACAATGCAGGTTGCTAACCATAGAAAAATTGCACGATGGGCTTATCCCATATGGTTGTATGTAACATTAACAGGAGTTATTGTTTATTTAATGATTTCGCCCTATTATAAATTCTAAACATGCGTAAGTCTATATTTATTTTTTCAATTATTTCGCTGCTCGTATTGAGCTCTTATAATTCTTTTGCACAATGTGCCATGTGTCGCCGTGTTGCCGAGACCGGACATTCCAACGACAACAGTGCTGCAAAAGGGTTGAACAAAGGAATACTTTATCTCTTAGCAATTCCATACGTATTGGGTGGAATAGGTGCCTTTGTTTGGTTTAAAAACAGGAAGAAAGATTAGCTATTTAATTTGAGTGCGGTTGACTAATTCGCATATTTTAAAATCATTATTATCCAAGAAAAATTATTTATCACTTAGAGCATCATATCAGCGGTACGTTCTATAATATTTCACCCCTAAAGGGGTTTACTTTATGCCGTTATCTTTTTTTATCAATATCTTGTCCCTAACGGGACGGTTGTATATTTAATGCTCCGTTAGGAGCTAAATAATGGTAATATTCAAACATCTCCACTCGAATTAAAGTCCCTTAGGGACGAAATGTTTCTTCTCCGGACAACAGTGATTTGATAATTCGTTAATAATATCGAAATTACTACGCAACCTTTCAATCAACCAAAACCAAAAACTTTTTTTAGAAGCGCAATTTCACATCTTCGCTTCACCGTCTCCACCCGCTTTCCGCTGCAACCGCGAAGGGGCGGTTTCCGCTTCAATCGGGGCTAGTTTACAAATCACTTAATTCCAACCAAAAAAAATTATATTTCTTTAACCGTAATTTTCAGTGATGCTTTAAGCTTATAAACTCCACCGTTATTATCGATAGATTCCGATGCTTTAAAATCAATCGTCAGTTTATAAGAAGTTCCGCCATTAACATGACTGGAAATTTTTACTTTCAATTTGTCCAAATCAGATTCTTCAAGCACAAGAGGATGATCTATTCCCGAAACTGTAACTGTGTTTTGACTGCCAATGATTAACTGCAAATCAGAAATATCTCCTTCTGATAATTTTATTTTTCCAAGAAATGCCTGATGCATACTATCCAGTGTAAGAAGATCGAATACACCATTATCGACAGTTAAAGCAACCCATGTTCCTGATGACTGAGAATAAACAGATACACCTTTAAGTTGAATTTTTATCTTTTCATAACTTGCGGCAGGTGCATCCTGAAGGTAAACGGTCATATCCGCAGTTTTTACTTCGTCTTTTTTACACGAGGAAATTAGGATGTAACCTAAAATTGCAATAAACATTGTTATCTTTTTCATTTATACTTTTTTTTTATTTATTGTTATTAAAAGCAAGTAAGTCAATTATACTGCCTATTTCAAACAAGGTTATTGCATTACTTAGTGTTTTAAATGAAGATGCTTAATAACTGTAAGAAATGATTCAATTGTTTGCAAGATTGTTATGGGAATTAACACCTTGATGTAAAATTTTGACAGGTTTGTAAATTAATTTATCTGAAGAAAACCTCTTCAATAAAAATAAAAACACCCATTACCAAAATAAACCAGCCAAACATTTTCTTCAATTGTGCCGGATACAATTTTAAAGTAAATCTGAAGCCAATATAAATTCCAATAATTGAAAACAATGCAAAAGTCAATAAAAACTTGTAATCCATTACGGCATGCTTTTCTATTACTTCACCAAAAAATCCACTAAGAGAATTAAATGCAATTATAATTAACGATGTTCCCACACTCATCCGTATTGGAATTTTTGCAATCAATACCAGAGCAGGAATAATAATAAATCCCCCTCCAACGCCAAGTATACCGGTCAAAATCCCGGATATAAAACCAATAATAAACAACCAGAAATAATTTAAATTCTGAATTTCTTTTTCATCAGCTTCTTTAAAATACGACTTACTTATCATATTGAATGCAAATGCAATCATAAGCACAGCAAATAAAATCATTATAAAAAGTTCTTTGGAGATAATAAATGATGGTGAAAAGATAATAGGGTTTGGAATCGCAGGCATCAAAAATTTTCGGGTAAGAAAAACACTTAAGATAGAAGGCACAGCAAAAATTGCAGCAATTTTTAAATCCACCAATTTTTTTCTGATATAGGTTATGCAGCCAATAGCACTTGTAATTCCAACTACAAACAAACTATAACCGGTTGCATCTATTGGATTAACTTGCATAATATAAACCATAATGGGAACGGTAAGAATTGACCCACCACTTCCCATTAATCCTAGCGATATACCAACAAGTAAAGCACAAACAAAACCGATAATTTCCATACAATGATTAACCTGAAAATAAAAATACTCTACAGTAAAGAAAAAATATTATTTAAAAGATTATTTTCCTCACATAATAATCTATTCAAGCTAATGTATGAATTATCGTGCTGCTTTAATATAACCCCAGCCATCATGTTGACGGGAAATTATCTCATAAATACCATCCGGCACCGTTTCAACTCCTTTTAATAGTTGATTTTTTTCTACCATATTATTTTTCATTGCCACTTCACATACTTTGAAAGAAACATTTTTATTTGCAGCCAATTGTATAACATCATCGGCAACAACTGATTTATCTTTGGTAATCATGTCGAGTGATTTAGCATAAAAAACTATTTCAACATTTGCAGTGGGCGATGTTGATAATATTTCTTTTACCCACCGAATTACCATCTGGTGAACAATAGTATCCTTGGTGGTTACATCAAAAACAACCTTATACGGTGCAGATTGTGCAATTGAGAAATTGCAAATCAATAACATTAAAGAGGTAATAATAATATTTCGTTTCATGACATCTTTTTTTAACCTGCAAAAATATATTTACAACCATGCTCTTGCGCACGACCTAAAGCCCAAACTCCCGAAGGAACTATCTGAATACCCGGAATCAATTCCTCTTTCCATTCATTCATTACATCTTCCGGTTTCATATTCATTTTACCGGCTAATACAGTAGAAAATACTGTCATAGCAGCATTACAAACACAAAACATTACACCACTCGTCTGAAGTTCCTTAATACCAATTGGTACAGCACCAAAACCCGGAATTACAAAATCACCCGGCTTTGTATTCCAAAAGGGATTACGGGTTTTTGTTGCTACTGCTGCATCCGAAGCTTGAAATGCTCCCCCGATTTCTCCCGCTTTAAAAACTTCGCCAAAATTATATTTTTCCCAAATCTTATCTTTAAAAGCATAACAAATGGCATCATGTCGAAGCACGACTACAACGCCGCAATCGCTTTCCGGACTTCCGGTTGCTGCATTTGTCAATAAAAAAACCTTAGGCCAAGCGAAAGGCATAATTTCATGAGGTTGTGTTGCATCGTAAACTACACGGTGATTTCCTCTCAATTTATTAAACCATTGATCAGCGGGATGCAATGTCTTCATAGGTGTTTTATTAACTCCCGGCTTCTGCTGTTGAGCAATGAGTTTAATAGGAGAAGTAATTGTTGCTAATCCCAACGCCGCTGCGCCGGTTACCAATTCTCTGAGAAATCCTCTGCGAGGAGCGTTTGGTTTTAAATTGTTCTCTTTCATGATGAATTGTTTTAAGGGTTAAAAAAATATTTTAATTTTTATAAACTCCAATTAAAAGTATAGTTTTTATCGTTCATATAACTTCATTTTTTTGATGATTCAACAATTTCTTTAAATGGCCCATATTTGTGCTGTTTTTCTGAAAAATTATTTGAATAAGGGCCAAATGGATGGTCAAATGGTTTTTTTGAAATATCAGGCCAATCGTTTTTAAATTTCTTCTCTGGACGAGGCATGCTGGAAACATAGGCAGCAATATCCCACGCTTCATCGTCGGTAAGAGTCGGTTTTTCAAAACTGCTTGTGAGGTTTGGCATATTAGATTTAATAAAACCGGCTATCCGCGAAAGTCTGAATAATCCTGCCGCTGTATTATAACTGTTTTCTCCCCAAAGAGGAGGATACAAATACGTTATGCTATCGGCATTAAATTTTCCACTTCCGTTTTCACCATGACAGGTAACACAATTTTTTTGATACGATATTTTCCCCTTATCAATATTTGCCGCTCGGTCTAAAAAAGGAAGCTCTACTACTGATGCTCCTTTCGGACTTACACCTTTCTTAACATCCTTTCCTACCCAATTAATATAAGCAACCATAGCACGCATTTCTTTACTTGGGCTATCAATTTTTTTTCCATTCAAACTGCGCTCCATACAATCATTAATTCTTTTTTCAAGATTCTCAACGGTTCCGGAGCGGGCGCGAAATTTAGGATAAATGGAATAAACAGCACTATAGCTATTCGCAAATAATTTAGTGCCCGCATCAAGATGACAGTTTTGGCAATTCATTCCGTTTGCAAAATGATTTACTTTCCCCTTTGGTCCAAAATATTCCGCCGTATTTGCAATCAATACTCTTCCGTAACGAATTAAATTACCTGAATCATTTTGGGGAATTGTAATAGTATCAGGTGCGGTCCATTCATCGCTTTTAAGCAATTCAGAAAGTTGTGTTGACCCGGTTTTTAAAATGCTGTCTTTATGTATTGCTTCACCATTCTGGCTGCTATTAGAGCAATTTATAAGAGCAGGTGATAAAAATAAAATTAAGAGTCGAAAAATGTAACGACCAAAAAATATTTTATTACCCGAAATCATTTTTAAAAGTAATTAAAAGTAAAATAAATAATTTTCAGAAGCAGTTTAATCTCTTCCGGTTATGTTGCGTTTAAGAATACGAAAATTAGGAATTTTTTCTCTCTTTTCCTGTTTAGAAAATTAAATAAAAAGTTTGAAAAAAATCAAATTTCAATGACTTTGGTATCTTTAGGTGATTTCATATTATCAGGAATTACAGTTAATATCATTTCTTTGAGAACTTCTATCAGTCGCATCTTGATAAATTCCCTGTGAGTAATTATGCTTATCTCCCTTACAGGCGTTGGAGATTTAAAATATCGTAACCGTTTTTTTTGCGAGTTGGTGAGATTAAAAGTTGCAAGTTCAGGTATGATAGTAATGCCAAAATTTTTTTCGACGATGTTTTTCAGTGTTTCAATACTTCCTGCTTCATAATGAATCTTCTCTTCATCTGAATGAGCTTTTTTTAATTCGCAAAGGTTTAAAATCTGTGATCGCATACAATGACCTTCTTCAAGAATCCATAAACGGCTTATATCAATATTCGACGGCAATACATATTGCTTATCAAAACCTTTTTCTTTATTATTTACATATAAAAAATATTTTTCAAAAAATATCGGCTGCTCTTTAATAGAATTATCATTCAATGGAGTCGCCAAAATTCCTGCATCTAAAAGTCCGGATTTTAGTTTTTGAATGATTGTTGTTGTCGTATGTTCACTGATATTTAGTTTCACCCGCGGATAAGTATCAGAAAATTTTTTTAAAAATAACGGAAGCAGATAAGGAGCCAATGTAGGAATAATACCTATTTTCAACTCCCCTGCCACTTCCCCCTTTTCCAGATTTATAATCTCCTTTAACCGTCCGGCTTCAGAAACAATTCTTCTAGCCTGTTCAATAATCTTCTTGCCGATTTCCGTTGGAGTAACGGGCTGGCGACTTCTGTCAAATATTTTTATGCCTAATTCAGTTTCAAGTTTTTGAATCATCATACTCAACGTTGCCTGAGTTACGCAACTCTTTTCAGCCGCTTTGGCAAAATGCCTGAAAGTATCAACGGCAATAATATAATCCAGTTGCTGTAAGTTCATACTTATAGATATAATCTATGTAAATATAGAAAATATCTATTTGATTGATAGATAAAAAAAATGCAACTTCGCCTTCATAACTAAAAACCAACTATCGTGTCAAAGAAAAAACTAACCACAGCCAGCGGAAGACCCTTTACGGAGTTTGATAACTCAATGACTGCAGGACCTCGAGGCCCTATTTTATTGCAGGATTATTTTCTGCATGAAGACATGGCCCATTTTAACCGGGAAAGAATTCCCGAAAGAGTTGTACATGCAAAAGGTACTGGCGCCTTCGGTACTTTAACAATTACGAATGATATTTCAAAATATACCAAAGCAAAGATTTTTTCTACAATCGGTAAACAAACAAAAATGTTTATCCGTTTTTCAACTGTAGGCGGCGAAAAAGGGAGTGCCGACAGCGAAAGAGATCCACGTGGTTTCGCCATGAAGTTTTATACTGAAGATGGAAACTGGGATTTAGTCGGAAATAACACTCCAGTGTTCTTTATAAAAGATCCTAAAAAATTCTCTCATTTCATACATACACAAAAGCGCGATCCAAAATCCAATTGCAAAAGCCCTACAATGATGTGGGATTTTTGGTCTCTCAATCCGGAATCATTGCATCAGGTTATGATATTAATGAGTGACAGAGGAACACCTTTTTCTCACCGCGCAATGAATGGCTATGGAAGCCATACCTTTTCTCTCATCAATAAAAATAATGAAAGAGTTTGGGTAAAATTTCATTTCAAGACAATGCAGGGAATTAAAAATTTCATCAACGATACTGCCACTGAAATGAAAGGAAAAGACCCGGATCATTCACAAAGAGATCTGGTTGAAGCAATAGAGAAAAAAGATTTTCCAAAATGGGCTATGAAGATTCAGGTAATGACTGATGAACAAGCAAAAACTTTCAAATGGAATCCATTTGATCTGACGAAAGTATGGCCTCACGGAGATTTTCCATTGATCGATGTTGGTATAATGGAATTAAATGAAATCCCTTCGAATTATTTTCGTGATGTAGAACAATCTGCCTTTGCTCCTGCTCATGTTGTAGACGGTATCGGCTATTCACCTGATAAAATGCTGCAAGGACGTTTGCTTTCATATCCGGATGCCCACCGCTATCGTTTGGGAGTTAACTACGAACAAATTCCTGTAAACAAATGTCCTTACATGGTTGCAAACTATCAACGCGATGGACACATGCAGGTTGGCGATAACGGCAATTCCGATCCGAATTATCGTCCGAATAGCTTTGATGAAATC
>JANLOW010000210.1:0-3529 GCA_031366785.1 Bacteroidota bacterium
ACGCTGAGAGTAATTGTATTTATCAGTGTAATCCTATAATCAGTTGTCTGAACCAGGATTTAGCTGATTATTGGATTACGCTGAGAGTAATTGTATCAATCAGTGAAATCCTATAATCAGCTAAATCAACGTTCAGACATACTTCACTTCAGCGAAACATTATACACCTGAACCAGGATTTCGCTGATTAATGAATTACGCTGAGAGTAATTGTATTTATCAGTGTAATCCGATAATCAGTTGTCTGAACCAGGATTTAGCTGATTATTGGATTACGCTGAGAGTAATTGTATCAATCAGTGAAATCCTATAATCAGCTAAATCAACGTTCAGACATGCTTCACTTCAGCGAAACATAAGTGAACTATTTTTCACAAATCTTTTTTCTTTCGGATTCAACAAAACTTCAATACTTATTCTTCAAAATTATCAGCCATTTGCAATAATTATTCACCAACTATTGCATTAGTGATTGCGTTTTAAGTAGAATCAAAACAGGAAAACAAAATAATTAAAAAAATTAACCATCCGTAAAAGCCTTTCAATAGTGCCTTTTGGGGGTTCTTTCTGAAAATAAAATTTAGTAAATAATGAGTTTTTAAAGTTATTTTAACCCTTGCAACACTTAATTATTAATTAATTTGGATTTGAAATTTTTTACAAATACGTTTATACGACTTTTAGAGTTTTGAGGCGAGCGAATTGCGGCGATTAAAAAAAATTATTTAACGTCATTAACGATTTTAAAACATATTATTATAATGAAATTGTTTTATAATAATATCCGCTCTCTTTTATTGTGATAATATTTTAATCTTTTTTTCAATGCCCGGAAAAAATCCTAAATAGAAAAAATAAACCACACACATAAATAAACACATGCAAATATGAAAAAACAACTACTAATTTGTCCGTCATTTATTTTATCGGGAAACATTTTTACTTACAATAAATTATTTAAAAAAGTATTCCTGCTTTTTTTTAGTATTATTTTTTTTATTGTTATTAATGCATCCGCACAATATCCTGCTAACTCTTCAAAAATAACCGAATACCCCAATGGTATCTTTAAAATGGAACCGGTAGTTTTTGGAATTACACAACCGGTTCGCAATTTGCCAACCGTAGCTGAAAATGATTCTGCTATAAAAGAATTTTTAACATCCGAGGAGAAACGCGAAGAGGCCAGAAGACAACAGTTACTTGAAAAAGGTCTGTCTGAAGAAGAAATTGAAAAAGATGAAATAAACCGGCAAAATTCTGAAAGAGTTAAAAAAACACAACCCAATGCCGGTGCCGGACAAGGTTCTTTTTTAGATCCCTTAGTTAATCGCAACTTAGAATTTAATTCTCAACGGAGAATTTCTATGCCAACACCGGGGGCGACTTTTGACGGAGCGACTTTTTCTGATAATGCTGCTCAGGGAATCGGTATATTAACACCACCAGATGTAAATGGTGATGTAGGTTTAAATCACTATGTGAGTTCGGTTAATTTAGTATATAAAATTTTTAACAAGAATGGTACGGTGGCCGCCGGTCCATTCAAGACTAGCGATTTATTTAGCGGTCTTCCGGCAGGAGATCCTTGCCGAGTTAATAACGACGGTGACCCAATTGTGGTTTATGATCCATTGGCAGATCGCTGGCACATCAGTCAATTTGCAGTTCCAGGTCCAATCAATTGTCAATGCATCGCTGTATCTGTAACGGGTGATCCAACCGGTGCTTATTATGTATGGAGATATAATTATCCGAATAATATATTTAATGATTATCCTAAAGTCGGTGTATGGACAGATGCATACCACATTACTTTTAATCAGTTTAACAATGCGGGAACTGCTTTTTTGGGAATGGGAATTTTAAGTCAAGATCGTCCTAAAGCTCTTGCTGGTGATCCGACAACTTCCGTTGTCTATACAAATATTGCTACCATTGACCCTAATGCCGGTGGTGGTCTTCCTGCAGATATTGATGGACTTGTTCCTCCACCATCAGGAATGGCTGAAGTAATTGCTGAATTTCGTGCAGATGAATTTGGTGATCCTAACGATGCCATCCGATATTACCGTTGGGTGCCGGATTTTATTACACCTGGCAGTTCAAGTATTTCTGTTTTACCTGATGTAGTATTAGCTCCTTTTGATGCGAGAAATCCTGCTACTCGTTTGCAAAATGAAGTTAGCGGAGGAGCAAATCTGGATGCAATCAGCGACCGCCTGATGCACCGTTTCGCTTATAGAAATCTTGGCACACAAGCGACTCCTGTCAATTCTTTTGTCGGAAATTTTTCTGTGAATGTCAGTGGGGTTAACCCAACTACTGCTGCGACTTTTCAAACCGGTATTCGATGGTTTGAAATGCGGAGGACTGCAGATGTATTTTCTGTATTCGATCAGGGAACTCATAACCTTGCTCCGGGTAACGGTGGCACCGGTTTAAATAATTGGATGGGCAGTATCGCTCAGGATAATAAAGGTGATATTGCTTTAGGCTTTAGTCAATCTTCAACAACGCAAAGAGCAAACATTAAAATAGCAGGCCGAACCAACAATGTAATGAACAGCGGAATTCTGAATGAAGGTGAAGCTTTGTTCTTTGCTGCCGGTGGCTCGCAAACAAGCACAGGAGGTCGTTGGGGAGATTACAGTTCGATGAATGTTGATCCCGTTGACGGTTGCACATTCTGGTATACACAAGAATACTATGCATCGACAAGTACCACAGGTTGGTCAACTCGTGTCGGTAATTTTATTTTACCCGGTTGTACACCGGAAGCGAAAGCAACCATTCAGGGAACTATTACTTTTTGTACAGGTGGATTACCAATTAATGGTGCTTCCGTAAATGCTACAGGAGGATTTAACCGGGTAACCGGTGCGCCAGGAACTTATTCAATGTCTGTATCACCTGGAACTTATACCGTTTCGGCATTCAAAGCAGGTGGTTTCTTTTCAAACAATGCACCTCCAGTAACAATTGCCAATGGAGAAACTGCAATTGTAAATTTATGTTTAACGGGTTTTCCTGTTCTTGCTTCAACTTCTGTTTCACTGGTAAACGAAAGCTGCTTACCTGCAAACGGCGTAATTGATCCGGGAGAAACTGTAACAGTTGCTTTCGGTGTACAAAATACTGGTGCAGCAAATACTGTAAATGATGTGGGTACGCTTCAGGCGACAGGTGGTGTTACTAATCCGGGTGCTTCTCAAAATTATGGAGTAATAGTCGTTGGTGGGGCTACTGTAAGCAGGAATTTCACATTTACTGCCGACCCTGCTTTGTTATGTGGTGCTAATATTACTGCAACCATAGCACATATTGATGGAGCAAACAATCTCGGCAACTTTACTTATACATTACCGACTGGTTTAGTTGGAGCAGCAACAACAATTAGTTATACCGGACCATCTGTGGCAATACCGGACAATGTTCCTGCCGGTGTTAATATTGTTCTTCCTGTCAGTGGTGTAGTAGGTGCTATCGCCGACCTGAATTTCCGGTTGGATGCATTGTCAGGATGTGA
>JANLOW010000222.1:0-7606 GCA_031366785.1 Bacteroidota bacterium
AGAATAAAAATTGAAGGAGGAAGTTTTGAAGGTAAAAAAATAACATTTCATGATCCTTGTTATTTGGGCCGTGGCAACGATGTGTATGAAGCCCCACGTGAAGTCATTTTAAATTTAGATGTTCAACTTGCTGAAATGAAACGCAGTAAAGCAAATGGATTATGCTGTGGTGCTGGTGGAGGGCAAATGTTTAAAGAAACTGAAAAAGGTAACAAAGAAGTAAATGTTGAGCGCACGGAAGAAGCCTTGGCATTGAGTCCTGATATTATTGCTGTTGGTTGTCCGTTTTGTAACACAATGATCACCGATGGTGTAAAACATTTCAATAAAGAACAATCGGTTAAAGTAATGGATGTAGCTGAACTAATTGCTCAGGCAGCAGATTTATAAATCAATTAAACAGATAAGCAAAAAATGACAGTGATGAAAACAATAGAAAATTCAGAGCAGGAACTGGTGGAAGAATTCGCGGAGTTTGAGGACTTATTTGATAAATTCGGGTACCTGATTGATTTGGGAAAAAATCTGAACCCATTAGATGATTCACTGAAAATAGATCACCGTATGATAAAAGGATGTCAGGCGCATGTATGGCTATACAGTGAATTGGTGGACGGGAAAATTATTTTTCAAGCAGATGCGAATGCAGATTATGCGAAAGGACTTGTTGCCATGATGATTTATGTGCTTTCGGGACATACACCAGATGAAATTATTAATGCACCGCTTAATTTTATTGAAAGGATAGGATTTAAAAGCATGCTTTCGATGAAACGTGCCGGAGGATTGGAGAGCATGATAAAGCAAATGAAACTTGATGCGGTGGTGTACAAAGCAAAAGGTTTAGCGAATTCTTAACCCAATAAAAAATTTACAAATAATGGCAATTCAGCTTTACAACCCTTTCGAACATTTAGATTTTAATCCGGAGGTATGTTTTCTTACCGGCAAAAAAATGAGTTCTACCGAAGAACAAGTTTCTGTTTTTCCGGAATGGCTTTTAGATCGTTATTCTTTAAAAGATAAAAGATTGCAGATGTTAGAGGAGAAAAATGTTATAAAATATCAAGATTTAAAATTACCATGTTTTACCGATGTTATTGAAAATACGCTGAACCCATTGGAGGAAGAGATTAAAAAAGCATTTTCGTTAGGTTACGAAGAAGTTAAAAAAATTCCGGAAGAACGATTGTTTCAATGGATGGCTAAATTTGTTTACGGCATTTTATACCACGATATTATATTTGCAATGAAGGAACAGAAAGCTCAGAACCTAAATTTTACTTTGTCGCCTTTTTTAACCACCAAATTCAAAAACCTTCATTTGATGTTGCAATCATTGGTGGTGCCAATGGAATTTAAGGGGACCAACCCTTGGACTATTAGAGTAGTCAAAATAAAATATTCTAAAGATGTATTTAATTATAAAGATAGTACCAACAACTTAGATTTTTCTTTAGGAATGAACGATTTTGGAATAGTAGCCTGCCTTCAGGATAACGGGGAAAACGGAATTTATCATAAAGAGCTTACTGATAAAATTGCGGATAAAACATTGCACCCAATTCAGTTTGAAGAACTTTGTGGAAGATTTATTTATTCCAATTATTTATTAAACACTTCTTCTGAATATAGAATACAGCCAACAGAAGATAGCGTGTATGTAGAAGCTGTTCATTTGCCCGGGCATGATAAAAAACCTTTGTTCAGGCTCTGGGATGACAACATGTACGGCCAGGTATTAGCAAACTATTGGAAACCCTGGGGAATTACTATGAAAGATATAATTACATTTCCAAATTCTCCGATAAGTTATTTAATAAATGAATATAACTATGAGTTAACAGAACCGGAAAGTATCTCGTTGCCTTATTAATTAATTTTTATAATTGCTCCCGGGTAATGTTATGCGTAATGGTTTTTGTATCAATACAGGGATAGCATATTTGCAAGCTCTCATTTCTGCTGGAGACTGAAGTAGTTCTTAACTACTATCATATACCCAAAAGAAAGGGCTATTTGAAGTCAAAAACAATGTAATCATTTAGTATTTCAAGAAGGTTCATTATAATATTGAATAACAACAAGATGCAACTACTCTAAAAATTAGAGCAGTTCAAAAAAAAGAGTATTGATTCACTTAACCAACCGGCATTAAGGCTTTAAATAATATTGTAAGAAAAGTTCACGTTTTGTGAACTTTTTACTATTATTGTCGTATATTTGTAAGAGGGTTCATTTAATAAAGAAAATAACAATTGAACAGTTTTCTGCTAAGCATGCAAGAAGCAGAAGTTCTTTGGAAATTTGACATAACATAATAAGGTATGCTGATTGGGATGACCCGGAAGATATTTTAAAGACCTATGGCTCGGCGGACTTATTGGGCAACGGAAGTGATAGGGTGGTTTTTGATATTGGTGGAAATAATTATAGAATGATCTGCAAATATTGGTTTAGCACAAAAACAGTTCACCTGTATATAAAGTGAATAGGTACACACGCTGAATACACCAAACTATGCAAGGATAAAAAACAATATACAATAGACGATTATTAAAATGATTCAAACGTTAAAATATAAAATCATACGCACCGAATCTCAGTACGGCAAGTATTGTAAGGCTCTGGAGCAATTACTTGATAAAAAGCCGAAGAGTAAATCCGTTGATGAAGAGATCGCTCTTTTGACTCTTCTTATCGAAAAGTGGGACGAAGAACATAATTCATTTTCTGATAAAGACCCTGTTAAATTGTTAGCGTCATTGATGGAGGGCCATGAATTAAAATCCAAGGACCTGGCGGAGATACTGGGCATCAGCAAAGGATTGATGTCTGACATCTTGAATTACAAAAAAGGATTTTCAAAGGACATCATCCGAACATTGGCATCCTACTTTAAGGTTTCTCAGGAAGCATTTAACCGGCCGTACAACTGGAAGAAAGCGGAGCTCGTGTATGCTTAATTAATTCGACTGTTGTTTTTTAGTTTTTGTCCATCGGTATTTTCTCCTTAGAATAAATTTCCTTTTAAACGTCTACTGCTATATTCGTGTTCAACACACTGATGAAAAGAATAATTGCCATAACCCCAATTAGCAGCAAATTGAAAATTAAAAGAAATTCTCTGTCGTTATAAGGGTCTTTACCTGTAGCGATTACTGCCAGAAGATAAATTATGAGTGTCACAATTATTAATGGAGTAAATACTTTTGCTATTACCGGAGAAACTTTATTTACCAGTCGAGGATTTGTTTGAACTAGATAAGTTCCTACAATAGGCGCGGCTGCAAGTCCCCAAATCCCAACGAAATGAAAATAGAATTCTTCAATTTTAACATCAATAAGTTCAAATAGTCCGAATGTTAATCCTGTTAACAGGCCACCGGCAATAAGAATAATTGTTGTCATCACCACCAGGTCGCCATTATACCTTAGAAAATCTAATCGCCTTTGGTAATTATTAATATTGTCACCAACAAATGTAAAACCCAACAAAGCTCATAAAAATAACGGCAAGTGAATGCAAGCTAAAATTAACGTATCGCTTTTGGTATCATTTGGAAGTAAATTAATGTAGAGCACTGAAATTAGAATGGCGATGAAAACAGTAATTACTTTTTTAGTTTGCATTTTTTGTTTCCAGGCAAAATATGCTGTGAGAAATGGAAATATTACAAATGTGAGATTTCGGGGATAAAAGTATTCAGGCGTAATTGAAATAAAGTCAGGAATTTTTGCAATCAATCCGGAAATTAAAGAAGCCACAATTACAAAAATCAACTCATTATTTGTTCCCCACGAAATTTCTTCATTCTCAAAGCTCAGTCGTTCATTCCAAATTTGAGCAATCGTTTTGTCGTGGATCTCTGGATAAATATGGTTGAACGCTCTTTTGAAGGTCATTTTGTTGTCACGATACAATTTTTCCAGTTGCCTTGGATTGTCTAAGTTATTTTTGATTTCTTCTATCATAATGTTCATCTGATTGCTGGTTTGAATTTCGATTTTTTCTTTCATGTTAATTTATTATTAGAAGTACTTTGTAATTCAAAGTAAATATTTAAAAAAAATCAGTGTTGTTTGAGAAGGTCTTCAAGGGCATCCAGATGATTAATGAATGCTTTTTTACCTATCGCTGTTACTTTATATAATGTATTTGGCTTTTTCCCCATGAATCTTTTTTCGACTTTAACATATCCTGCTTTTTCAAGTGCGGTGATATGACTTGCAAGGTTGCCATCGCTAAGATTGAGCATTTCTTTCATCGTAGTAAAATCGACTTTTTCATTAACCATTAGTGTAGACATGATTCCCAATCTCACACGATTCTCGAATGCTTTATTAAGTCGTTCGATAAAATCCTTCATGATTTGCTTTCATATTTATAGTACATAGAAACACCATAAAACATATGTAAAATTCCGAAGCCAATGGTCCAGAAGAATAATCCATAGTCAGTATAGAAAGAAGCAAGTAATCCAAGTATGATTTCACAAATACCCAGATATCGTATGTCATTGTAAGTGTATTTATTTCCATTCAATAAAGCAATGCCATAAAATATGAGAGTGGCCGGAGAAAGAAGAGCGATAAGACCATGATAAATTAATGCGAGACAAAAGAGTCCACCAGCAATAAGAGGTATCATAAGATTTATAACAAGTCTCTTTGCTGAAGAATCCCAGATCTTTAGTCCCTGAAGGCGTGCTTTACGGGTTGCAAAATAAATACCGGAAGCAATAGATAATGCGAGCACTACTACTGCGTAAATAACCAATAATGTGATTTTGGTGAATGAATGATCAGTTCCGAGGACGGAAAAATAATAAGCTAAGGCCGCTCCGGCAATAGCAATAATTCCGGCACATACGCCGGACAATCCACTGAGGGAAATGAATCGTGATGATCTCTCCATCATAGTGCGAATTTCTGAAATGTCCTTAAGATAATCTGTGCTTTTAGTGTCCATAGAAAGTACTTTGAGATGCAAAGTAAAAGAATTTTCCATTAATATGCAATTTTTTAGGTTCGTAGAGTTCAACTAATCCTAATGGATAATAGCTTTGTTATGAAATTCTTTGTTGGACAAGTGATTATCGGACCGACAGAATCAAGAAACAACTTTTTAAAGAGTAACCTGAATCGTTTACAACGATTGAGAAAAAAATTTACTCGTGTCCACAATTGTAACCTTTCATATTCATACCACAACGTGAATGATCACAGTTGGCGAACTTGTAATATAGTTGACTTAATCTGTTTATGACAATCATACAAATGTTCATACCAACCTCTTTATATTTTATTTTATTCTCAATTTTACTGTAGAATGTGAGAATAAAAAAGGCAAAAACATCTATTAACTTCGCTGATAATTTTTGATTTTTTTTACTATTCAATATTTTTAATTTGGTTATTAGATAAATATTTATATTTTTGAACATAATAGTCGAAAGCCATTGAAGCAATGGTTTTGAAGATTTTATTTTTTTCAAAATAACAAAACACATGAACATTAAAAAGTAATACACTTTAATAATATTTTATTTTTTTTAAAAACTATATTTTGAAAAAAAAACTACTCATCATTGCATTCTTCTCCGGAGTTTACATAGTAACAGCACAAACTCCAAATTCATGGTCGCAAAAAAATGATATAGGATTAACTGTTCCTAATGGCCCTACACCTCGTTACTCAGCAGTAAGTTTTAGTATAGGAAACAAGGGGTATATCGGTACTGGTTATAATGGATCTTTTAAAAAAGATTTCTGGGAATATAATCCTGTATCAAATGTCTGGACGCAAAAATCAGACTTCGGGGGCTCTGCTCGCTATTTCGCAGTTGGTTTTAGTATTGGAAATAGAGGATTTATTGGAACCGGAGAAGGTGGTTCATACACTCAAGATTTTTGGGAATATAATCCCGGAACTAATTTGTGGAGTGAAAAAGCCAGCTTCCCTGGTTCTCCACGTTCCGATGCAACAGGGTTTAGTATAGGATCTAATGGATATATCGGTTTGGGATACAATGGAAATTATTTACAGGACTTTTGGGAATACAATTCGGTATCCGATGAATGGACACAAAGGACAGACTTTGGCGGTTCTGCACGCAGATTTGCTACAGGCTTTAGCATTAGCACTAAAGGGTATATTGGTACTGGATATGATGGAAATTATACACAAGATTTTTGGGAATACAATCCGGTTTCGGATGCATGGACACAAAAAACAGACTTCGGCGGCTCAGCTCGGGGATGGGCAGTTGGATTCAGGATAGGTACGAAAGGGTATCTCGGAACGGGTTATGATGGAAGTGTTACAAATGATTTCTGGGAATACGACCCTTTAACTGATAGATGGAGACAAAAAGCTGATTTTGGTGGCGCTGCTCGAAATGATGCAGTAGGTTTCAGTATTGGAAGTAAAGGTTATATCGGAACAGGATATAATGGTAGTGTTGCTATGCGGGATTTCTGGGAGTACGACAGAAGCGCTGATGAATGGACACAAAAAGCGAACTTTGGTGGAGCTTCTGTTTATGGGTCTGTGGGTTTTAGTATTGGCAACAAAGGTTACATAGGAACCGGAGTTGAAGTAGGCAGTTTGAAAAATGATTTTTGGGAATTCGATCCTATTGCAGAAACATGGACTCAAAAAGCCAACTTCGGTGGTACACCCCGCTATTTCGCAGTTGGTTTCAGTATAGGCTTAAAAGGATATATTGGAACAGGATATGATGGAACAAATAAAAATGATTTCTGGGAATACGACCCTGCATCTAATACATGGATCCAAAAAACAAACTTTGGCGGTAGCGCAAGATATCTTGCTGTAGGTTTCAATATAAATAATAAGGGATACATAGGAACTGGATTTGATGGAACAAATAAAAATGATTTCTGGGAATATGATCCTGTAACAAATGCATGGATTCAAAAGACGAGTTTTAGTTCTTCTCCTAGATACGATGCAATAGGTTTCAGTATTGGCAACAAAGGGTATATTGGAACAGGGGTTAATGCGGTGTTTGAAGAAAACGATTTTTGGGAATACAATCCGGGAACTAATGCCTGGATTCAAAGAGCTAATTTCGGCGGTACAATCCGGGAAGCAGCTGTAGGATTCAGTATTGGTACAAGAGGATATATTGGTGTTGGATCTGATGGAACTACAAGAAAAGATTTCTGGGAGTATGATCCGGGTTCAAATATATGGAGACAAAAAAATGATTTCGGAGGTACAGAGCGATATTGGGCAGTAGGATTTAGCATAGGTACAAAGGGTTTTATTGGAACAGGAAGAAATGCAGAAGGCTTATTTCAAGATTTTTGGGAATACATTCCTGAATCTACTATTTCAATTAGTGAAATGAATGAGAGCTCGTTTTGTCCCGGAGCCTATGTAAATGTGCCTTTTTCGATTAATGGTATTTTTAATATCGGGAATATTTTTTCTGTGCAACTCAGTGATGCTAATGGTGATTTTACAAACCCAACTATTATAGGAAGTTTATCAAGTACAACAAGCGGAAGTATTTCAAGTACTATTCCATATGGCACTATTGCCGGAACAGGATATCGCTTAAGAGTATTAAGCAGT
>JANLOW010000249.1:0-15091 GCA_031366785.1 Bacteroidota bacterium
CCTGACTACGTCTGTAACTTCACTATAATACTTTTTTGTAAAACCCTGTTGCCAGAGTTTTTCTTCTTCAATTCTTTTGAGACCTTCCAAAGCGATTTCATGTGCCGGTCTTTCAGGAATTTTGGGGACAAAAATTGGAACTTCTTTCTTTTTATATTTTTTGAAAAGGTAAATGATAAGCGCAATTAACACTACGGCAAGCAAAACATATATTAGATATTCCTGCCAGGGAAAAGGAACATCGATAATATTTTTAATAGCTCTGATTTCTTTTGTGGTATCAACCGGAACTGTGATAACAGTCATAAGCGTTGCTTCTGTTAAAACAGTATCTGATTTTTCTTTACTTTCAGAAATTACAAAAGGCATTGGAGGGATTACAAAATAACCTGAATCAAAACTTGTAAGAGTAAGCTGTTGATGAAGAGTAAGTGTTTTTTTATCGGCATCAGTAACTGTATCAATTGCACTTCTATTTACTAATTCAAAATGATTAAACGTATCGGTAACAAATGGAAATGAAATTTTTGTACCCGGAGAAACCGTAGCTGAAAAATGTAGTTTGAATTGCTCACCGATACGAATCTGAGTGGTGTCTGTTGTCGCTTTAATGACAGGTGATTGAGCTATTGAATTAAATGAAAAAGCAAGCAGAAATAAAACGGAAATGATTGCTTGTAATGATTGAAGCATGGAAACACCAGCCGTTATAATTTCAAGATTAATTGAAAAGCTTTTCAACTTTTTAATACACGATGATTTATTAATATCTATATAACCTGAATTCATTTTTTAATTCGTAACTCTTATTTTATTTTTTACTTCCACGTCTTTTGAAAAGAAGCATCAATGGATTTATATAAGATTCATCGGTGCGGATTTTAGCTTTGTCAACGCCGCTTCGCGTAAAAACGTCGAAAATTTTACGCTCATGCTTGAGCCAATTTTTTTTGTATTGATCCCGTGTATTTTTACTACTGCTATCAATAAGTATTACTTCGCCTGTTTCGGCATGTTCAAATCTGATTAATCCCGCATCGGGAAGTTCTGTTTCAAGTTTATCATAAATTTGAAGAGCTACTATGTCGTGTTTTTTATTTGCAAGTTTCAAGGCATCTTCAAATTTATCATCCATAAAATCGGAAATAACGAAACATATTGATCGTTTTTTAATTACATTCGTTACATAACGTAATCCTTCGCTGATATCTGTCTTTTTACTGGTCGGTTGAAATTCAATTAACTCTCTAATGATTCGTAGAATATGTGATTTCCCTTTTTTGGGTGAAATAAATTTTTCAATTTTATCACTAAAGAAAATTAAACCAATCTTATCATTATTTTGAATAGCGGAGAATGAAAGCACGGCGCATAACTCCGTCATTAGGTCTTTTTTATATTGTTTCGTTGTACCAAAAGAACCTGAAGCGCTTACATCAACAAGCAGCATTACAGTAAGTTCTCTTTCTTCTTCAAAAACTTTTATATAGGGGTGTCCAAAACGTGCCGTAACATTCCAGTCAATAGCTCTTATATCGTCTCCTGCCATATATTCCCTTACTTCGCTGAATGCCATACCTCTTCCTTTAAATGCGCTGTGATATTCTCCGGAAAAAATATGTGAAGAAAGCCCTCTGGTTTTTATTTCAATTTTTCTAACTTTCTTAATTAGCTCTTGGGTTTCCATTAAAAATATTTGGCGTTATGCGTTTAAGATTAAGTGTTTGTTTAAGAAACACCAAATGTTTAAGGTACTTCAACAGCATTTAAAATTTCATTCACTATCATTTCACTAGTTACATTTTCTGCTTCTGCTTCATATGTAATTCCTATTCTATGTCGCATTACGTCATGACAAATAGCACGCACATCTTCAGGAATTACATATCCTCTTCTTTTGATAAATGCATATGCTTTAGAGGCAAGAGCTAGGTTTATACTAGCGCGAGGAGAACCGCCATAGCTTATCAATTGCTCAAGTTTGGACAGGTTATAATCTTTTGGAGTTCTGCTGGCAAAAACAATATCAATAATATATTTTTCAATTTTTTCATCCATATAAACTTCCCTGACCATTTTTCTTGCTTTTAGTATATCTGTGGTTTGAATAACCGGTGATATTTTTGGAAAATCACTTCCGATGTTTTGACGTATTATCAGTTTTTCTTCTTCTTTCGTTGGATAACCGATAACAATTTTTAGCATAAAACGATCCACTTGTGCCTCAGGGAGTGGGTATGTTCCTTCTTGTTCAATTGGATTTTGTGTAGCAAGAACAAGAAACGGCTCTTCGAGTTTAAATGTTGAATCACCAATTGTTACTTGTCTCTCCTGCATTGATTCTAATAAAGCGCTTTGTACTTTTGCGGGAGCACGGTTGATTTCATCTGCAAGAATTAAATTGGCGAAAATAGGACCTTTACGTACTGTAAATGATTCTTGTTTTTGATTATATATCATTGTACCTATTAAATCTGCAGGTAAAAGATCTGGCGTAAATTGTATTCGACTAAATTTTGCATTTATTGCCGATGCGAGTGAATTAATAGCCAATGTTTTAGCAAGCCCGGGAACTCCTTCTAGGAGAATATGTCCGTTTGCCAGTAAACCGATAAGCAATCGCTCCGTCATATATTTCTGGCCTACGATTACTTTTCCCAATTCCATACTAAGCATATCTACAAATGCTGATTCCTGTTGGATGCGCTCGTTAATTTCTCTTATGTCCATATTTATATTTTAATAAATGTTGAAATATATAGTTGATAATGTGAATAATATAAATTATTAGTTATGAATCATCCCAAATAATATTGGTAAGGTAAATTTAAATTTCGGATGCAATTTTATTAAAATTTCAGTTAAGAGAGAATGAACTGCTCGGTTAAAAATTTGTTAAGATAATTGGGCTGATTTTTCATCCAAAGACTTAAGTTTGTTTCCTAATAGATATAAAGAGGATAGAAGTGAAAAAATAGCAATTCCGGTAAAAATTACCAACCACCATGCTTGATAATTTTCTTTGGCTTCAAACATCAAGCTACCCCATGTAGCCGTTCCGGGAGGAACTCCAATTCCTAAAAAAGAAAGACCTGTTTCAGTTAATATGGCTGATGCTATTCCTATGGTCCAAATGACGATAATTTGTGACATTGCATTTGGTAATAGATGTCGGATTAAAATTTTCATTGAACTTGAACCGAAAGCTTTTGCTGCTGCTATATAATTCATTTCCCTTAATTGGAGTACCTGCGCACGCATCATTCTTGCTATTTCCGTCCATGCCGTAAAGCCTATTATAAGTATAATTGACAATACCGAAGGACGGCTGATTGCTGCAATTGTTAGTATTAGAATTAGTCGTGGCAGTGAAAGAAATATTTCTATAAATCGTGATACGATTGAATCGACAGGGATGTTAATTTTTTTATCCAATGCAGGTAATTTTTTAAAAGGAATAAATAAAGGCCATACTAATATAGCAATGAAAATAAATGCGCTAATTAACAATTGAAGAATACCTGAAATTGACGTATTCATAAAAGATTCTTTTATAATTTCAAAACGAATTTGAAAAGAATAAAACCAGGCGGGAATTATCATCAATATTGAAAGTATCATACAACCACGTCTTATTTTTAATTTATCATCTCCTAAATATCCTGCAAAACCACCCAGGAATATTCCTATTATAATAGCGATCATCATTGAAAAGAAGCCTATAGAAACAGAAGTACGTGTACCGTAAATTAATCCGGCTAAAACATCGTTACCTGTTTTTCCGGTTCCCAGAAAATGTCTGAAACGAAAAGGCAAGTCAACGATTTTTTCTTCTTTGAAATATTGTTGCCTGGCGAAAGGAGATACATAGGTATTTAATAAATCGGAATGGGAGGGTGACCAGCAAAACGGAGCATATATAATTTTATCCGCCTTGAAATTTTTCCAATCTATATTATTTGTTCTGATTTTATTTATAACGCCTAAATTATTAGGAATATCTAAATAAGGTTTGTTATTAAATGCAGGAAAATAAAATTTTCCATTCATAGAAAAGAAAAGTGGTTTATCATTGGTAAGAAAAGAAGCAAATAATGCGATGAAAAAATAAAAAATAATTATCCCTATGTAAAAATAGTGTCTTTTTTTTCCAGATAATCTAAATTGATACATGCTTTATCGAATAGAATATGAAATTCTTGGATCAACAATGGCATAAAGAATGTCGCTAAGTAAAAATGCAGTCATTGTAATTAGACCGGTTATCATAAATACAGCAATGATTACCGGATAGTCCTGTGATCCTATACTTTGGAAAATAGTTAAGCCCATTCCGGGTATCGTAAAAATTGTTTCAAGAATTACGGATCCGCCTATTGCTAGAGGAAATACCTGAGAAAAAATAGTAATCATAGGTAAAAGTGCATTTCTATAAGCGTGTTTTCCTATTACTATTTTTTCGGTCAGTCCTTTTGCACGTGCGGTTCGGATATAGTCTTCTTTTAAAATTTCTGTGACAGAAGTTTTAATACTTCTGGTAAGAAAAGCTAATGCGCTGTAAGTATAACAAATTGTAGGTAGAACAAGGTATTGTAAACTATTGATAATTTTATAAAGTAATGATTTTCCCTCTGGAAAACCACCGACAGGACCAATTCCCGAGGATGGAAGAATATTGATAACATCGGTATTGCAAAAAAAGAGCATAAGAATTATTGCCACCCAAAAAACAGGGAGAGAAAAAAAAATGGTAGTGGCGATTGTAAGAAATTTGTCAAAATTTGATCCAGGATTTGCTGCCGCTTTAAGTCCAGCAGGAACACTTATTATATAAGCAATTGTGACTGATAATAGAGTGAAAAATAAGGACCATTTTAGGTGTGATAGAATTATATCTGACACAGGTTGTTGGGTGATCCAAGAAATTCCAAAATCACCACGAATAATTCCATTCGAATAAAATTCATTGCCGAACATCCAACTGTGGAATTGGTTTTTTTTATGAAATGAAATTACAGGAATATATTTTTTCCATTCGGAATCTGCTTTTTTTTTCAATAAATTATATTCATATAGACTATTCATTGAGAAGTAAAAAAGCGGGAGATCGAGACTGAGACGATGTTTTAGTTCAGTTTTAAGATTTGCATTTAATACTCCGGGTGTGAGTTCAGATTCATAAATTCCTTTGGCATTGAGCAATCGTTCAACAGGATCACCTGGAGCATAGTGTAAAAGAATAAAAGAAAGAACAACTACAAATAGTAAAGCCGGAAAGAAAAAAAGTATCCGTTTTAAAATATAAATGCGCATGAAGCAAATATAAATTAATGTGGGTTACGGTGTAGACTGATCTGTGATAGTTATTCCTTTGTTTATTGACAAAAGACGAAGCATATTTAATAAAATACCAGGTTTTTCTGAAAAAAGCATTTGATTAGCAAAGCGTTTATGAATAATATTACGACGAAGACTTGAATAAAGAAAAACATATGGTTGATCATCATAAATTTCTTTTTGAAGCTTGCGACTTAAATTAAACCGAATGGAATCGTTAAGTTCATATTTAATGGAATCAATAAGAGCATCAGAAGAAGCATTTCCAAAACCGGAATAATTGGAGCCATGATTTGTCCAGGAAGAGGAATGCCATAATTGTGTATAATCTTCCGGTAAGCCGGTACTTCCCCAACTTCCGAGCATAAGATCAAAGTCATGGGCTTTTGCTTTTTCAAGAAAAAGTTTAAGCTCCATTCCGACGGGGTTTATTTGTACGCCTGCTTTCGCCATTTCTTCTGTAATAAGCATAGCTATATTTTTCCATTCTTGAGCGGATGAGAGGTAATTAAGATTTGCACTCAAACTTATTTTTTCACCATTTATTTTTTTATCTAAAATCCCATCATTGTCTGAATCTTTCCAGCCGGCTTTTGATAAAAGTTTTTCTGCAGCTTTTAAATCGAAGGGAATTACTTTCAGGTCATGATTTAATTCCTTTTTTAATGGAGAAACGTTAGAGGTTACCCTATAGCATTGATCGCTATATTGTTTGTAAACAAGTTTAATAATGTTATCTATAGGAGTTAACATAGCCAAAGCTAGTCTGACATTTACATCATCAAAAAGAATTTTATGATTTTTACCATCAGGTTTTTCATTAAAACATAAATAAGTATAATTAAATGTTGGCATCATGGTCTGATTATAGTTTTTGCGAAATTGATCGTCTGAATATAATTGCAAAAAATTATTAACAGAAATATTGGTAGAAATATCCATAGCTTGAGATTTAAATTCAAGCAATTGAGAAGCATCGTCTTTGTTTAGTTTAAATATTATTTTTTCCGGAAAAGATAATTCATGATAATCGGTGGAGTGCTGAGACCAATGATTTTTTTTTCTTATAAGGGTAATGTATTGCCCGTTTTGCCATTCGGATACAGCATACATTCCCAGGCCATTTAGTTTTTCGGGATTTCGTCCGTATTTATCATCATTAAATTCTTTTGCCCATCGGATTAGATCAGGATTTTCAAGGGCTTTGAAGGAAGTATCATTGAATTGTTTAAAAGAGAATGCTGAAAGAATGTTTTCAGGATCATGGAAGGATTGTTGTAAGACTGGAAAGCCTGTGAGGAAAGTTATATTTTGAATATGTTTTTTTTTCATCACAATAGTAAATTTGTCATTTTGTATTGAATCTAATACTATGTTTTCAATGTTTTCCCAGTAAAGTTTAACAGAAGGATCATTAGTTAGAGGACATAGAAAAGCTTTGGCTGTGAATATAAAATCTTTAGCTGCCAGCAAAGTTCCATCGTCCCATTTAATATCGTTTCTTAAAGAATATGAATAACTAAGTCCATCTTCAGAGATTTCCGGTAAATTTTTTACAAGTCCGGGAACTATTGTCTGATTCGAATAATCAATATTAAAAATTGTTCTTTGAGTATATTGAAGAATGTCGGAACGTGGGGAGGAATTGCCATTTGTTGGATGTAAGTTATCGGGCTCTGAGATAATATGTGAGATGATTGTGTTTTTGTTTGACCAGTTATTTTGAATCTCATTAGCATCTACAAAATGTTTAATAGTGGAAGAGTTGGAATTAGGTATATTATAATTTTTAGAATTTTTGCAAGTACTAATAAAAGCTGATATTAGAAATAAAAAGAGGTAACGCATGTTTTATTGATGATGAATTATTATCTTTTTACTAAATATTTTGTTATTTAAATTTAATTTCATCACATAGAAGCCCTCTGCTATAGCTAAAGTGTTTATTTTGTATGTAAAGTCACTTAAAATTTTATTTAAATTAATTGAGAAAACAGACTGTCCAATTGTATTGAATAAATCTATTGAAAGATTTTTTTCATATTTTAAATAAAGGTTAATTATTATTTCATTATCGGCTGGAACAGGGAATATAGAAATTGTTCCGGGTAAATCGGATTCTTCGATTGAATTGCAGATGTCTATATAAACATTTTCAGTAGTATATGCAGAACAATTTGTTGATGGATCTGTATAGTCATAATAGATTGTAATATTTCCAATTCCGGCAAGATTCGGAAATAATGTATCATTTAAAATTCCATCACCACTTAATATTCCTCCGGAAGGAGTACCCTCAAGACTTATTGGTGAATTGAAAATACAAATGGTGTCGGGTAAAATAGTTGTTATTCTTGGAGATGGTAATTGATCTAATATTATAATTGCAGTATCATTCATTCCGGATGGACAGGATGAATCCAAACTGTTAGCAACAACAGTATAAATTCCCGGTATATTTTGTAATCCAAAATTTAGAGGACTTCCTGTTCCTGGTATAGGTGTGTTGATCGGAATATTGTTACGAAATAATTGATATTGAAAAGTTGTTTCAGAATTGCTCAGACCGACAGGCACTCCTAATTCACCGTTACAATAATGTCCGCCACCTGTTAAATTATATTTAACAGCAATTGAACTTAAAGAAATAACCGGAGTTCCTGCCATTGTATCGTAACATGCTGTAATTGTATTGGAACCAATAACAAAATAGGTACCCGGTTTAGATTGTACTCCAAAATTTAATGGATTCCCATTCCCATTCAAACTATTCCCTACAGGGCTTCCATCCACGTATAATTGATAACGTATCCAGATTTCAGAGTCGCTTAATTTGATGCTATCTATAGTTTCACCTGAACAATAATTTCCTCCGCCTGAAAGTGTATAAGCGATTGGGGCAGGTATAATATTAAAGCTGGCGCTTCCAGACATAGTAGATTTGCAAGCAGAAGAATCAGAAGCGATGATAGAATAATTTCCAGAAGAGGTCAATTGAACAAATTTTATGGAAGAATCTGTTCCGGAAATAATTAAGCCGGTAGGATTATTATTTTTATAAAGTTCATAATTTACTCCGCTTTTTGAATCACTTAGTTTTACCGAAGCAGAAGCACTACCACCGCAAAAGCTACCACCTCCGGTTACATTATAAATTGTTGGGCTTGGTAAAATATTAACGATCACAGTATCTATCATTGCATTAAGGCATGTCGAATTATTCACAGTTCCAATGACTGTATAGTTTCCATTTGAAGTGTTATTTGGAAACAGTATTCTATTCCCAGTGCCCGAAATGGGTGCACCGATGGAGTTTCCATTTCTATACAATTGATAGTTTACGTTTATTTCTGAAGAATCAACAAATATAGAAACACCAGTACCACCGAAACAATAATTTCCTCCTCCATTTACATGGTAACGAGACGGTGGTTGCACGAGGTTAACAGTTGCATTTCCGTTCATTGAAAGTGTGCAGGATAGTGTTGTGTTTGTTGCAAAGACGGTATAGGTACCTGCTATATTCTGATTACCGAAAGAGATGGCATTTCCCGTTCCGGTAACGGCTGAACCCGTTGGAATACCATTTTTGTATAATTTATAACTTAGTCCTTGCTCAGAATCATTTAATCCAATGCTCGGAGCATTACCACCCAAACAATAACTTCCGCCACCTGTTATATTGTACTTTATTGGTGAGAGATTAACTACAATTGTGTCGTAAGCCGAACAATCTGAATGATGGCAGGAGGTTAACGTAATAAAATAAGTACCCGATTGATGAACATAAATTTCTCTTGTGGTTGCCCCAGTGGACCATAAATAGGAATAGCAATCTAATAAAGGATTTCCTGCAGGGGCAGACAAACGCAAAGAGTCGCCGTTACAAATTGTTGTATTATTTCCCAGGTTAATATTTGTAACATTAGAAGAAATATAAATTTTTGCAGTTACTGTATCAGATCCAAATAAATTTGAATCGATAAGAGTTATATTGTAAATACCGGAATTTGAAAAATTAAAAGTAGGATTTTTCGAATTTGAAGTAGATGGATTTGCTCCCGGAACAGACCAATGTCTATAGGTAGATTGTCCACAGGTATAATCATGAAAAGTACTTTGACCCTTACATCCATAATAATAGCAATTGTTATCACAGCTATAATATAAATCAGATCCAATATGAGCAGTAGGGGCAAACATTGAAATAGAATTTAGGATACTGATACTATAATCTTCTACTTCTGAAATACGTAAATTAGAGGAATAAATAATTCTCATTCTAAAATCACCTGCGACAGAGGGTAAATTAAAATAAATAGAATCCTGATTATAACCATTTGGAACATTTGTACTGCCAAGAAGTTCATTGTCTTCAAAAATGCCATTGTTATTAAAATCCAGAAAAGCGAAAACGGAATCATTTAAAGCTGAAAAATTTCCGATGATGTATAAATAATTTGGACTGCATTCTGTGATAAAAGTTATCAAATTTGAAAAATCATTGTAAATGGGGCCATTAGCTCCGCCTGAATTTTGATTGTCAATACTATTTAGGATTACTGCATCTAAAAAATTATTTCCATTGCCGTAAAATTCCCAATTTGGAAAAAAATTATATTCGTAACGAGGATTTAGAGTTGTAATATTAAAATCTATTGTTTCTCCGGAGCTATACGAAGTACAGGCATTTATTGAAGTTGAATTTGAACTACGAACTCTTAACCATACTTTTCCATAAGTAGAATTTAATGGTACAGTAAAAGAGATTGAATCAATTTGATTGGCAGAAGTTGTTGTGAACTCTCCAAGTTTCTCAGAAGGACTGAAAGTAGTATCATTGTTCCAGTCAATCCAGGCAGCTAACGTGCTTACCGCATGAGTTCCACTGGTTAGATAAATTTTATAAGAGTGACCGGGTGTGAGGTAGCAAGTTTCATGATGAAACTGACTTCGAAAATATTGATATGTTAATCCAGTAAAAGCAGTATCCAGAGATTCCAATTTGACATGAGCAATTGAGTGTCCATTTATACCATTGGTTGGGTTCGGAATACAATAATTATTTTGGGAATAACATGGACTAATAATAAAAAAAAAGAAAACGATTGAAATTATTTTCAATTTAGAATGATTTAGAATAATCATATTCAAATTAGTATTTACTTCTCTTCAAATATATAAAATTAGAGATAATTCTAAGGAAAAACATATCAGAACCCTTTAAAAAATAAAAAAAACCCCGAAGAATTCTTCGGGGTTTTTTTATTTTTAGAATTTTTAAAAATTATTCAACGATGATACGCATGGTTTTAGCTTCTGCTCCTTCAGTTTGAACCGAAATAAAGTAAATGCCTTTAGCCGTGTTTTCAAGATTGATTTCCTTCATATTATAACCTTCAAAGGCTGAAATGCTATCATCAATTATAAGGCTGCCAATAATATTCACAACCTTTAAAGAGTATTTAGCAGTTCGGTCAGAGTTAAAGGTAATCTTCAATTTACCTGAAGTTGGGTTAGGATAAGCGTTTAGTGCAGAAATAGCTTCTGATTCAACAATAGTTTTTCTTGTTCTAACATTACTTGAAGTGTTTTTGCAAGTAAGGTCTTTGGTTACAAGGATACTTTTGTTTGAGCTATTTCCTTTACAGTTGGACGCTTTTACTTTTACATTTCCACTTAAGAACCCGGCAGGAGCTTTTACAACAACAGTTGTAGTACCCTGGCCGGAAACTATTAATAAGCCACCGGTTGTTGACCATATATAGCTAGTAGCATTAACAACAGAAGAAGAAGTATAATTTCCAGATGCCAATGGACATAATATTGAAGGTCCGGTTAATGTTGCCGGCATTGCTGGTGAAGAATTAATAATTATAATATTTCTACAATTGTTAAGGCTGCTGCCACAAGGGTTTGTGGCTCTTACACAAATAAATCCACCATTATATTGAGAGTTGAACTTAAGTGTGATGCATTCTCCTGTAGAAGATCCAACTGCTGAAGCTCCTGCAGGTAATGTCCAAACATAAGCGGTAGCGCCCGGTACTGGAGTTATACAGTAAACCACACCAGACTGTCGTCTACAAGCACCTACAGGTCCACTGATGGTTCCAGGAAATGCAGGAGAACTTCCTGAGCTTCCAACAACTACAGACATTGATTCGGTACATCCATTTGCATCGGTGATTTTCACACTGTATGAACCAGGAGCCAGTCCAGTTGCAGGATTGGTAGTTTGCCCTCCAGGTGTCCAGAGATAAGAATATCCTGGCGTTCCACCACTTGGTGAAGCAGTTGCAGTACCATTGTTTGAAGCGCAGCCGGCAGGAGTAGAAGTCGCAGTAACGATAAGTTTGCTTGGTTCGTTTATATTTATAATAGGAGAAGATGCAAAACATCCTTTAGCATCAAATACATCGAAGGAGTACGAACCAGCATTGTAACCACAAATTTGACCAGTTCCAACATACGGAGGCATTCCTCCTGTAGCTGTTACAGTAACACAGGTTGCACCACCATAGCATGAAATAGTTCCTGCTGTAGCAGTTATTATTGGAGAAGCATTAGTATGAGTAATTGCTCCAGTAATTGAGTTACACGCATCTATGGTACAAGCATTACCGTCATTAATATTTACAGGATTGTGGTATACTCCTGATATAACATCACAACCATCATTGGTACAAGGATTACCATCATCAGCATTAACAGGATTATGGAATGGACCGGTTAGGCTATTACATCCATCAGCAGTACATACATTTCCATCGTCAGTGTTGATAGGATTGTGTGAAATTATACCTGTTGAAGTGTTGCAACCATCAGTAGTACAAACATTATCATCGTTAACATTTAAAGGAAAATGATATGTACCACTTACAGGATCACAGCCATCGATGGTACAAGGGTTGTTATCGTTTGAATTTATCTGATTATGGAATATACCGGTGATAGAATTACATCCATCCGTTGTACAAACATTATTGTCATTTGTATTTATGGTTGTATTTGTAATTGCACCTGTTAAAGTATTACAAGCATCAGCAGTACAAGCATTTTGATCATCCGGATTAACAGGATTGTGGAATACACCTGTTATCGAATTACAACCATCAAAAGTACATGCATTTCCATCATCGGTATTAACAGGATTGTGGAATACACCTGTGGTGGAATTGCAACCATCACTAGTACATGGATTATTGTCATTCGTATTTACAGGGTTATGGAATACACCTGAAACCGGATCGCAACCATCAAATGTGCAAGGGTTACTGTCATCAATTGCTACAGGTGTGTGGAATTCACCAGTTGATGTATTGCAGCCATCCGTGGTACAAGCATTTCCGTCATTCGTATTGAAAGCTGTATGCGTTATTGCTCCGGTTACAGGATCACAAGCATCGATTGTACAAGCGTTGTTGTCGTTTGTGTTTACCGGCGCATGAGTTATTGCACCAGTAGATGAATTACAAGCATCAACGGTACACGCATTGCCATCATCAGTATTGATAGGAGTATGGAAGACGCCAGTTAAAGGATCGCAACCATCAATTGTACATGGATTTTTGTCGTCTGTTACAATTGTATTATGGAACACTCCTGTTGCAGGAATACAACCATCGATAGTGCAGACATTGTTATCATCTGTATTTACCGCTGTGTGTGTAATTCCCGTTGAAGTGTTACAAGCATCAACTGTGCATGGATTGTTGTCGTCTGTATTAATCAGAATATGGAACACTCCTGTAACAGGGTCACATCCGTCGAAAGTACAAGGGTTATTATCCTCTGTTGCAACAGGATTATGAAATTCACCGGTTAGAGTATTACAACCATCTATTGTACATGCGCTGCCATCATTGGTATTAATTGTCTGATGAGTAATATTTCCATTTGCCGGATCACAAGCATCTATTGTACAAGCGTTGTTGTCGTTTGTGATAACCGGGATATGTGAAATTGCGCCTGTGGAAGTATTACAACCATCCACTGTACAAGGATTGCTATCATCGGTAATTATAGGGTTGTGTGTAATATTTCCATTGGCAGGATCACAAGCATCAACGGTACAAGCATTGTTGTCGTTAACATTTATCACAACATGTGTTATTGCTCCTGTTGATGAATTACAAGCATCTGTAGTACAGGCATTGCCATCATCTGTAATTATAGGTGAGTGTGTAATATTTCCATTGGCAGGATCACAAGCATCAACGGTACAAGCATTATTGTCATTTGTATTTACAGGGATATGGCCAATAGCTCCTGTGTTAGAATTACAAATATCGGTTGTACATAAATTACTATCGTCAGTAATAATTAAATTGTGAGTTATATTTCCTGTAGCAGGGTCACAGGCATCTACAGTACAAGCGTTATTGTCGTTAACATTTATAACAACATGTGTTATTGAGCCAGTAGTAGAATTGCAACCATCAGTTGTACAAGCATTACCATCATCAACTCCGACAGCAACGTGAGTTATATTTCCTGTTGCAGGATCACATGCATCAACAGTACAAGCATTATTATCATTTGTATTAGATGCTAAATGGGTGATTGAGCCTGTTATAGAATTACAAGCATCCGTTGTACAAGCATTGCCATCATCAACATTTGTTGCTGTATGGAAAATGCCAGTTACCGGATCACAACCATCGATAGTACAAGGATTGTTATCATTTGTTTGTAAGAAAGTATGGAAGACACCTGTAATTGAATTGCATCCATCCGTTGTACAAACGTTATTGTCTCCCGGATCAACTGCTAAGTGAGAAATACCAGATAAAGTATTACAAGCATCAATAGTACAAGGATTGTTGTCGTCTGTATTAACCGGATTATGGAATACACCTAAAACAGGATCGCAGCCATCGAATGTACATTGATTATTATCATTCGTTGCAACCGGATTATGGAATATACCGGTAGCTGAATTACAACCATCGGCAGTACATAAGCTGCCATCATCGGTGCTGAATGTAGTGTGAGTGATAGCTCCGGTAGCCGGATCACAAGCATCAATTGTACAAGCATTGTTATCGTTTGTATTTATTGGTACATGTGTGATAGCGCCTGTTGAAGTAACACAACCATCAGTAGTACATGCATTTCCATCGTCAACGCTGACAGCACTATGGCTAATATTTCCTGTTGCAGGGTCACATGCATCAACTGTACAAGCGTTATTGTCGCTCGTATTTACAAGCGTATGTGAAACAGCACCTGTAGTTGAATTACAGGCATCAACTGTACAAAGATTGGCATCGTCAACATTTAATGCCACATGTGTAATAACTCCGGTAGTAGGGTTACAGGCGTCAACAGTACAAGGATTGCCATCATCGGTATTTGTAACTATGTGTGTAATAGCACCGGATGCAGAATTACAAGCATCCGTTGTACAAGCATTGCCATCATCAACATTTATAGCTGTATGGAATATTCCGGTTACCGGATCACAACCATCAATCGTACAAGCATTGTTATCATTTGTTTGAAGGAAATTATGGAAGACTCCTGTTAAAGAATTACATCCATCAGTTGTACAAACGTTATTGTCGGTTGGATCCACAGGTACATGAGTAATGCCTGTTGAAGTATTACAAGCATCAACCGTACAAGGATTGTTGTCATCTGTATTAACCGGATTATGGAATACACCTAAAACCGGATCGCAACCATCGAATGTACAAAGGTTGTTATCATTTGTTGCTACAGGAGTATGGAATACACCAGTAGTTGAAAT
>JANLOW010000265.1:0-15217 GCA_031366785.1 Bacteroidota bacterium
GCATATAAACACCAAATACATGAGTACATCAAGCAATTATCCGGGTATAAATTTTGGGGAGGTGTTTAGAACCGATGCACCTAATGCAGCAACTTATTGGAAAATGTACCGCAACGGAAATGAAATAGGCAGGTATTGGAATGGAGGTACTAACAATGAATTAAACATCGGCACTATCCAAACCGGTACAAATCCGCATTTAAACTTTTACACTTCCAACACGCAACGAATGACAATTCTAGGATCTACTAATCCAGGCTTTGTTGGTATTGCAAATACGGCTCCTCCTTTTATGTTGAGCCTTGGTACATCAGGAAGCACTCCGGATGGTGGAATATTATCATTAGGAACTATAGGATCGGGAGTTACATTGCCTGGTTCACTAACAAGTGCCAGATTGATTTGGTATACAAAGAAGGGAGCTTTCAGAGCCGGACTTGCTTCGACAGAATGGGATGATTCTAACATTGGATTATATTCTGCTGCATTTGGCTGGTATACAAAAGCAAGTGGCCAAGCTTCACTTGCTTCCGGACAATCTTCTATTGCGAGCGGAGATAATAGTGTTGCTTTAGGTGGTACAACAAGTGCCACAGCAAATTGCAGTGTCGCTCTTGGGCATCTAAGTGAAGCAAACGCTTATGCAACTTCGGCGATCGGTTGGCATGCTATTGCAAATGAAGCCAGGGGCGTTGCAATTGGTTCGTATGTAAGGGTACCTGCCAATTCCGATGCTTCAATAATAATAGGAAGTGGAGATCTTCCTAATTTCTGCTTTATGAACAACACAATTGCACAATCTTTAATGGTTGGTTTCAACAGTGATGTACCAACTTTTTTTGTGGGTCCTGCTCCTACAGCTTCAGGCTCATGTGGCTCATCACATTTTACCGGCAATGTTGGTATTGCTACAACTTCACCTGCTGAAAAATTAACAGTAAACGGAAATATTCGACTGGAGAATTTTAGTAATGCAATATATTTTAATAACCAACGCTTTCTTGCTTCTGAAGGAGGCTCTTATACATCCAATATTTATTTAGGTATTGGTGCAGGCCCTGCTGGCCTTAATACGAATACTTCATACGGAGATATCTGTATTGGCAATAATGCAGGGAATTCACTAAATGTAAATGACGGCGAAAACGTACTTGTAGGAAACAATGCAGGTGCGGCGGTTTCTGGCGCTAATAGAAATACGTTCATTGGACATGCTGCGGGTCAAACAGTCGGTATTTTCGGTGCTAGTGGAGATTTAAATACATTTATTGGTAATTACGCAGGCGGGAATAACACTGACATCGCTGGTAGTCAAAACAACATTGCTATTGGGTCTAATTCATTTGCAGGTGGTGAAGGTGATGATAATATTTTAATAGGAACAGAAACTGGAATTTATGGTGCTCACCATTTTGTTAGTGTTGCAATTGGTCAGGGAGCTTCAATAGAAGGTGATTTTAGTGTAGCATTAGGCGAATATTCTACTGTACAATCGGATCGAACTATTGTATTAGGTAATTACCTTGCAAGTACTTTAATAGGTTATACCGCTATTCCACCAGGTACAATTCTAGGCACTGATACTGCAGCTCGTTTAAGTGTAAACAACTTAGGTTATGGCACTCGTGCAGGATATTTTAATGGAACAGTTGCTTCCACTACTGGATTTTATGGACCTTCTGATATTAATCTAAAAAAAAATATTGAACCGTTCACTGATGCTTCGTCAATTATTGATCAACTCAAACCTAAAACATTTACTTTTGATAAAGTAAATCATCCGGGATTAAATTTATCTAAGGGATTGCAGTATGGGCTGATTGCTCAGGATGTTGAGCGAGTATTACCCGGATTGGTTGAAACAGAATATTCACCGCCAATACTGGATTCTCTTGGTAATACAATAATACCTTCTGAATCTTTCAAAGCTGTAAATTATATTGGCCTGATTCCAATATTGCTCGGAGAGCTAAAACAGCAAAAGGAAAGAATTGATCAGTTAGATAGTTTAATTCATGTATGTTGCGGTACTTCATCAATGAGATTGAGCAATCCGGCAATAAAGGTTGAACTTTCAAATAGCATTATTCTCAATCAAAACGATCCAAACCCTTTTGCTGAAGAAACAAAGATAACTTACAACATTCCTGATGGTGTTTCTGAAGCAAAGATTATATTTTTTGACAATCTGGGTCATATCCTTCAAACAGTTAAAATAAATGAAAGAGGTGATGGACAGTTAAATGTATATGCAAGCAATTTGACAAGTGGCATCTACAGTTACTCTTTGATTGCAGATGGTAAAGTGATTGATACTAAGAAAATGGTTTGTACAAAATAAATTTTTAATTAATTCGATAATACAATTCCTGTATAATTAAATGGTCTTCTTTGGCTTTGTTTAAAAGTAAGGAAGACCCTTTAAGAAATGGATTATTATTGCCTTCCCTCAGGCACTGTTTTAAGATTTCTTATCTTGGTTTATTTCTAAAATCAAAACAACTATAGATTAACTTTAAAAACAAGCCATAAAGAGAATAAAGCCATTTCTTAACATCTTGTTAATTCTTTATTCCCGAATTTTATTTGCGGTTTAAGTTAATATATTTGTCACTCTTCATAAAAACAAAAAAAACAATTAAAATATAAACAAATGAAAACAAGAATTAAATTTTTAACAACAATGTTTTGCTTTATTTCAATTGGAATATTTGCCCAAACAACCGATGAAATTGTAAAAAAACATATTGATGCAATTGGCGGAAAAGAAAATTGGGATAAATTAAAATCCATTCGCATGGAAAGTACAATAAAAGCAGAAGGTGCTGAAGTTCATGTTACCATTAACCAAATTGATAAAAAATCAAAACGTCAGGATATTTCTGTAATGGGAATGACAGGATTTGAGATTATTACCACAACCAATGGATGGAATTATTTTCCATGGCAGGGTCAGACAAAAGCTGAAGCTAAAACAGCAGATGATGTTAAAAATTCACAAGATGATTTATCCATACAGGATGAATTTCTTACATACAAAGATCTTAAGAAGAAATTAGAATATTTTGGAAAAGATGATGTTGATGGAACGGAATGTTTTAAGTTTAAAATGACGGATGAGAATGGAAAAGAAGTTACTTTTTATATTGATCCGTCTAATTATTATGTTATTAAACAGACTCAGAAAATAAAAGCAAACGGTCAGGAAGTCGAGAATTCAACTTCTTTTTCAAATTATAAAAAGCAAGATTCAGGAATTGTTTTTCCTATGAGTATTGCGGGCAATTGGGGAGAATCTCAAATAACAAAACTTGAAATTAATCCAACCATTGATGATTCAATTTTTAAAGTTACCGAATAACACAGTCAAATAATAAATTTCCCTACCTATATCTTATATAAAGCATTATGAAAAAACTGATTATCCCTATTTTTATTTTAAGCGTCGTTTTTGTTCAGGCGCAATCTGTTGTGAACTCTGCCATGTTCGGAACAATGGAGGCAAGACAATTAGGCCCCGGAACAATGAGCGGCAGAATTTCTGCCATACAAGGAGTAAATAAAGATGAAGGGAAAACTATTTATATAGGAACTGCAGGTGGCGGAGTATGGAAATCTACAAATGCCGGTACATCGTATAAATCAATGTTCGATAAATATTGCCAATCAATTGGTGCAATTGCAATAGATCAGAAAAATCCAACTACTGTTTATGTTGGAACAGGTGAAAGCAATATGAGAAATTCAGTTTCAATTGGTAATGGCATGTACAAAACAACCGACGGCGGAGACAATTGGAAAAAAATTGGTCTTGATAGTACCGAACATATTTCCAGAATTGTTATTAACCCTGAAAATTCCGAAATGATTTATGTCGCTGTCCCCGGTGCATTATGGAGTAATAGTAAGAATAGGGGTATCTATAAATCCATTAATGGAGGTGAAACCTGGGAAAAAATATTTTATATAAATGATTCAACCGGCTGTGCTGAATTATTGATGGATCCAACAAATTCTAATATTTTATTTGCTTCAATGTGGCAATTCAGAAGACAGCCCTATAGTTTTAATTCGGGTGGCAATGGCAGTGGCCTTTACAAAAGTACGGATGCAGGAAAAACATGGAAAGAAATAAAAAATGGTTTACCCGAAAAACCATTTGGCAGAATTGCAATGACATTAGCACCAAGCGACCCAAAACAAATGATTGCAATTGTAGAAAGTAAAAAAACAGGACTTTATATTTCTTCCGATGCTGGTGAATCATGGAAAAATCAAAGTGCAACGATGAATGTATGCGCACGTCCATTTTATTTCAGTACGGTCGTAATTGATCCTAAAGATCCTAAAAGAGTTTATCGCCCCGGATTTCAATTTGCCTATAGCAGCGACGGCGGTTATTCATTTACAGAAGCCAGCAGCGATGGAGGCTGGGTACACAGCGATATGCATGCTTTATGGGTGAATCCTTCCAATACAAATATTATGTATCTGGGAACTGATGGAGGTGTGTATACAAGCATCGATAAAGGCATAACATGGCAATTTAATCAAAGCTTACCTGTCGGACAGTTTTATCATGTTGCCATCGATTCCAAAGCGCCGTATAATGTTTATGGTGGATTGCAAGATAATGGAAGCTGGATGGCACCTAGTGCCTCACCCGGTGGAATTGGAAATGGCAACTGGGACAGGGTTGGTGGTGGAGACGGATTCTGGACTGTTCCGGATGCTGATGGTAAATCATTGTATTCCGAATATCAGGGAGGTAATATGTCGCGTGTAAACATGGTTACACTGAAGTCTGAATTTATCCAGCCTCAAAAAACAATAAAAGAAGAAAAACTAAGATGGAACTGGAATACACCAATTGTTACCGGTGCAAATAATTCTAAAAATTTATATGTTGGCGCACAATATCTTTATAAATCAAATGACCAGGGAAGAAACTGGAAAAAAATATCTGCCGATTTAACTACTAATAATAAAAACAAACAAAAGCAGGAAGATAGCGGAGGATTAAGTGAAGACAATACATCAGCAGAAAATCATTGTACGATATTTACAATTGCCGAATCTCCGTTAGATGAAAATCTTGTTTGGATTGGTACCGACGATGGAAATCTTCAATTATCAACGGATGCAGGAACAACATGGAACAATGTCTCTGCAAATGTTGCCAAATGCGGAATTGCCGGCCAATCCTGGGTTAGCAGCATAGAGCCATCAAGATTTGATAAAAATGTTGTGTATGCTACTTTCGACAATCATATGTATGGTGATATGAAAACATATTTAGGAAAAAGTAAAGACATGGGTAAAACCTGGCAAAAAATTAACAGCACTGAGTTTACAGGATTTGCACATAAAATTAAAGAAGATTTAGTAAATAAAAATCTACTTTTCTTAGGAACGGAAATGGGATTATTTGCTTCTCTTGACGGAGGTGAAAACTGGTTCAGGATGAAAAACAATATACCAGAATATGTTTTAGCAAGGGATATTCAGATTCATCCAAAAACTCATGACCTGATAATAGCATCTCACGGAAGAGGGATTTTTATAGTTGATGACATTCGCCCTATGCGTAACCTTGTTAAAGAAATCTGGGAACAGGATGTTTATTTTTTCCCGACACCCGATATTACTTTGACAACAGGAAAATACGGTTGGGGTGGACCTATGGTTTCCGGAGGATGGAATGCTGGTAATCCACCCGATGTTCCCTCTTTTAATTATTACCTTAAACAAAGAATGACATCAGGAAAAATAACGATTGAAATTTATGACGATAAAAATGAACTTGTTCAATCTATGCCGGGAACTGTCAGAAGAGGAATAAACAAAGTTACCTGGAATTTGCGCGGGACTCCTCCAAAGGTTGCAACCGGAAGTACAAAAATAGATTACGCAGGTTTTACTTCCCCTATAGTTTTGCCTGGAACATATAAAGTTAAATTAAAAATAAACGATAAAGAATATAACAGCACTGTAAAATGTATTCATGATAATGAAAATAAAGAATTAAGTCTGGAGGATAGAAAAATCGTTTATGAAAAATCAATGCAATTACAAAAATTGTATAATGAAGTTAATAAAACTATCGATAGTATTTCACTTTTCCAGGAGAGATTAAAAAATGACAGTGTTGCTTTTTCTAAAAACAAAAATGCAAAAGCATTTTATGATGATTTACAAAAAGTAAAATGGGAACTTGTCGCTTCTAAAAAGAAATCAATATTCGCAGATGAGGAACGTGTAAGAGAAAAAGTTTCAACTTTATATGGGATCTTCAGTAGTCTGGAGGCAAAGCCTAACAGCACTCAACTGGAAGCTATCGATGCATTACAGGCTGAGTATACTGCACAGGAAAATGTTTTTACAAAAACAATTGAAAAGCATCGTTTAAAAAATCCTGAGATATTGAATCCTTTAAAAAATCTTCAATAATTGTAATTTATAAACAAAAAAATATAAACACTTTTTATAATTTTATTCGGCAGCATTGATTGATATCAACGCCGCCGAATAAAATTAATAATTAACTTTTCAAGTTTATTCTTTAACGGTTTTCCGGAGTTTTCATACTTTGAGTTTTCATATTTTTGTAGAAATTTCCCTTAGTTCCGTTTTTTTAACTATATCAATTCAAAAGAACAGTATCTTTCGAAATGTAATTTTTACATTCACAAAGATTAAATGAAAAAAAAGAATACGTTACTTATAAAATTTAAAAAATTTTGGAAAAACCTCGGTCCGGGTCTTGTTACCGGAGCTAGTGATGATGACCCTTCAGGAATAGCCACTTACTCTCAGGCAGGAGCAAAATACGGTTTACAGCTTTTATGGACCGCCTTATTAACTTATCCATTGATGGTATCCATACAGGAAATGTGTGCCAGAATTGGAATAGTAACAAAAAAAGGACTTACCGGAACAATAAAGAAATATTACCCCAAATATCTTCTTTATATTATTTTAGCTATAAGCTTCCCTTCCATCGTACTTAATATTGGGGCCGATATAGCAGGAATGGGTGCTGTTGGAAATTTATTGCTACCAAAAATTCCTGCATTTTTATTTTCTATCGTCTTTACTATTTTACTCATGTATTCGATTATTTTCTGGTCTTACAATAAAATCGCTTTTGTTTTAAAATGGTTATGTATTACACTTTTCAGTTACATTCTTATTCCTTTTTTTATACAAACCAATTGGCTTTTAGTTTTCAAAAATGCATTATTACCAAAGTTTCTAAACGACAAAGACTACTATATAATGTTAGTAGGTATTTTAGGAACGACCATTTCTCCGTATTTATTTTTCTGGCAAGCTTCAATGGAAGTAGAAGAAGCGCAAGAAAAACATTTAATGGTTGATAAAAAAGTTATCAAAAATATGGAAGATGACGTGAAGGGCGGTATGTTTTTTACAACTATTGTTTTCTTTTTTATCATCCTAACAACTGGTTCCGTTCTATTCAATGCCGGAATACATCACATAGATACTGTTGAAGAAGCTGCCAAAGCACTTCAGCCGCTTGCCGGTGATTTTGCTTATCTGCTTTTTGCGCTAGGTGTACTTGGAACTGGTTTTCTGGCAATTCCTGTACTTGCAGGATCTTTGAGTTATATGATGGCCGAAACATTCGGATGGCAAGAAGGATTAAATAAAAAATTTCATGATGCACCGGGATTTTATATTACTATGGTAATTTCATTGATCATTGGATTAATGATTCATTTCATTGGTATCAGCCCTATACAGGCACTAATTTATACAGCAGTATTGTATGGAATTACGGCTCCGGTACTAATAGCACTTATATTGCATATCTGTAATCAGAAAAAAATTATGGGGAAATTTACCAATAACAAATGGTCAAATATTTTTGGAGTAATTACATTTCTATTAATGACAGTTTCTTCTATTCTTTTACTCTATTATACAATAAAAAATAAATAAATCATCATCATGGAATTGCTAGAAAATATTATTGAATTTAAGTTCTCGCCTGAAATACGTGCAAAACTTACTTCTTATGGCTCTTCAAAAACTTTTAATGAAGGAGATGTAATACTTAATGAAGATTCATATATTAAAGCTATTCCAATAGTCATTCAAGGAAGTATTCGTGTAATGAGAATGGATGAGGAAGGTGGTGAAATATTATTATACTACATAAAAGCAGGAGAAAGTTGTATAATGTCATTTCTTGGAGGAATGCATAATGAAACAAGCAAGGTTAAAGCAATTGCCGAAGAAGAAACCCAAATCTTATTTATTCCTATTGATAAAGTAAGTTCATTAATTAAAGAATATCCTGAATGGCTGGATTATATTTTTCGACTGTATCATAAACGATTTGAAGAACTTTTGGAAGTTGTAAATGCCATTGCTTTTAAAAAAATGGATGAAAGGCTGCTTAATTCATTAAAAAAGAAGAGCGAAATAAATAAAACGAAAATATTACAGGTGACACATGAACAATTGGCAAATGAATTAGGCACGGCTCGTGTTGTTGTTTCAAGGCTTTTAAAACAAATGGAGAATGAAGGGCTGGTAAAATTGGGCAGAAATAGAATAGTTCTTTTGTAACAAAAGTAGCAGTAAATGTGTTTATAATGATTAATCTTTGTAGTCTAATTATTATACTTAAAAAACTCAATCATTATGAAAAAGAACATGGGTACTATTGACAAAACTATTCGAATTCTTATAGCTGTTATTATTACAATTCTTTATTTTACAAATACCATTTCCGGAGTGACAGCGATAATACTATTAATTCTTGCGGGGATTTTCATAATTACAAGTTTTATAAGTTTTTGTCCGCTGTATTTACCATTTGGATTATCTACACGAAAAGAAAAATAATTATCTAGGATTTTTTTATAATTAAACTCAAATTTAATAAATGTGCAGATTTAATAAATGAAAATTCTATTCCAAATAATGAACAAATGAAAATTCAGCAAATTTATACCGGTTGTCTTGCACAGGGTGCTTATTATATTGAAAGCAATGGGGAAGCGGCTATTATTGATCCTCTTCGCGAAGTTCAACCCTATATTGATCTGGCTGAAAGCAGGAATTCTACAATAAAATATATTTTCGAAACTCATTTTCATGCCGATTTTGTTTCCGGTCATGTCGATTTAGCAAAAAAAACCGGTGCTACTATAATTTATGGCCCTACACAAATGAAAACAGGATTTGATTGCATAATTGGTAAAGACAATCAGCTGTTCAATCTTGGTGAAGCAAGTATTCGATTAATTCATACCCCTGGACATACCATGGAAAGCAGCTGCTTTTTATTGATTGACGAAAAAGGAAAGGAGACTGCATTATTTACCGGTGATACATTATTCATCGGAGATGTTGGAAGGCCCGATCTGGCTCAATATGTAATAGCAGATCTGACACAAGAAAAACTGGCAGGATACTTATATGATTCTTTAAGAAATAAAATCATTCCACTCAACGATGATTTAATTGTTTATCCTGCCCATGGTGCCGGTAGTGCTTGTGGAAAAAATTTAAGCAAAGAGACATCAGATACATTAGGCAATCAAAAGAAAACTAATTCTGCTTTAAGATCAGGATTAAGAAAAGAAGATTTTAAAAAAGAAGTACTTACCGGTTTAATGCCGCCTCCGGGATATTTTCCAAAGAATGTAATGATGAATATCAATGGATATGACAGCATTGATGAAGTATTAAAAAGGGGTAATAAAGCTCTTTCAGTTCATGAATTTGAAAATGTAGCCAATGAAACGAAAGCATTGATACTCGATACAAGAAAATCGAAAGATTTCTCTAAAGGATTTATTCCTAACTCAATTAATATAGGCATCGACGGAAGTTTTGCAGTATGGGTCGGTACACTTATAAACGATTTAAAACAACCGATATTACTGATAACTGATAAAGGGAAAGAGCAGGAAGTTATTACACGTTTGGCAAGAGTCGGTTATGATTATACTATAGGATTTCTGGAAGGAGGTTTTCCTGCATGGAAAGATGCAGGAATGCAGATTGATATAATAAAAACTATCACTGCTTCAGAATTTGCAATAGAAGAAGAAAATAACCCTGAAATAAATATTCTTGATGTCAGAAAAACAAGTGAATTCCTATCAGAACACGTTGAAAATGCAATTAATACTCCGCTTGATTACATCAATGAAAGCATGAAATTGATTGATAAAAATAAAATATATTATGTGCATTGCGCTGCTGGTTATCGTTCAATGATTTTTTCTTCCATCCTTAGAGCAAGGGGTTATAATAATCTGATAGATGTATATGGAGGGTTTAATGCAATAAAAAATTCCGGAAAATTTAAAATTACAGATTACGTTTGTCCTACAACCTTACTATAAAATTAAATGACTTTTTTATCAAAATATTTTATTACCATAATTGGAATTGTTGCAGGGGCACTTGGAGGATATCTCTATTACCATTTTATTGGATGTGTAAACGGCAATTGCATAATAACTTCTCACCCGTTAAACAGTACTTTATACGGAAGTGTTATGGGCGGCTTACTATTTAATATTATTAAGAAAGAAAAAATAAATAAGAATGAATAATTACAAAAAAACAATCATTGATGTCAGGTCACCCGAAGAATTTAAAAATGGTAACGTTGCGGGTTCGATCAATATTCCATTGACTGAAATTCAACAAAGAATTGAAGAAATAAAAAAAATGCCGTATCCGATAATTTTGTGTTGTGCCAGTGGTAACAGAAGCGGACAAGCAGCGGCATATTTAAATATGATTGGGATAGAATGCGAAAACGGCGGGAGCTGGGTAAGCGTAAATAACAACTAAGAGATTTTTTTGATCACAATGAAAAGTATGATTTGATAATTGAATAGACATTTTTTTGTGCTGCAAATCCTGCTTTAAGGGAAAGATATGTTGCAAAAAATTACAGCTTACTTAATGATAATAGAAGAGTTGCCGGTTTATTATTTAAGATTGTTATTGAAAAAACAGTCATTCAAAATTTTAAAAAATTGAATAATTTAAAAGCTATCAATTAAAAAAAATAAAAACCTAATTAAAATAATATGATCAATTTAATAAAAAATATTTTTAGTTCTAAACCTAAAGTAAATTTACACGAGCTTGTTCAAAAAGGAGCAATAATTATAGATGTAAGAACAACGGGAGAATTCAATGGTGGACACATTAGGGGATCTTTAAATATTCCATTGGATAAATTAGAAAGCCACTTGCTAAAAATAAAAAAAGACAAACCAATCATTACTTGTTGCGCTTCCGGAATGAGGAGTGCTTCAGCAAAAAGTATCCTGTTGTCAAATGGATTTCCTGAAGTTCATAATGGCGGTGGATGGATGAGTTTAAAAAATAAAATAAAATAAATATTGCCTTTGCCAAAAAGTGATATGAATCAGTATTACTAAGAGGTAATATCATAGTAGAAAATCTAAAAAAAATACTTCTTTGTTGTAATTTATAAAATTAAAAAATACTTATGGCGCAATCATTTGTAGAGTTGATAAAATCGGGAAAACCGGTATTGGTTGATTTTTCAGCAGAATGGTGTGGCCCGTGTAAAATGATGGCACCTATTCTTGTTGAACTAAAAACTAAAATTGGTGATAAAGCCAGCATAATCAAAATTGATGTAGATAAAAACCCTGTAGTTGCCAAAACATATCAAATACTGGGTGTTCCAACATTAATTCTTTTTAAAAATGGAGAAATAAAATGGAGACAATCGGGAGTTGTTCAAGCAGAAAATTTAAAAAAAATTATTGAAGGCTATTTATAATTAATAAAAAAAATGAGTATAGAACATAATTATGAAGTTTCGTTAAGCTGGAATACGGATCGCCGGGGAACGTTGACATCGCCTGATTTAAATAATGAAATCGAAGTTGCTACTCCTCCACAATTTCCAAATGGTATAGAAGGCATTTGGTCTCCGGAACATTTATTTGTAGCGGCAATAAATAGTTGTTTAATGACTACTTTTTTATCGATCGCTGATAATTCAAAACTTGAATTTATAAATTTTGATTCCAAAGCGTCCGGAAAACTGGAAATGATTGATGGAAAATATATAATGAGTGAAGTGACTCTTATGCCTGTATTAACGATTAAAAATGAAAAGGACAGGGAACGTGCACAACGTATTCTCGAAAAATCAGAGTCTGCTTGCCTTATTTCAAAATCAGTAAAATCAAAAATTATTTTAAAAGCTGAAGTGGTTGTAACAGTAGTTATCTGAGCAACAACTTGCATAAACTTCTATTCCTCTCTATGATCGAAGTTTCAATTTTCAACAAGAAGGTTACTCAATCGCCGGGGCATTCGCAAGGTTAGAAAAATCGACGAGATCCATTTTAATAGATCCGACAAGAACATCTGTCTGAACACGTACAGGAATTTTATTTTTATCATCGCTTACCCAGATAGTCATATCTTCTTTGTCTTTAAAAATTCTTCCTTCCTGTAGCATCGGGCGAAGTTTGATACAATTAAATTTCCCTTTCTTGCTGTCAATTTTTTCTCTTCCAATAAATTTTAAATTTAAAGGAATAATAGCATCATCAAGATAACCGGTAATTTGAAAAATGTCGCCTTCTTTCGCTTGTGAAAAATCTAAAGTCCGGGCATAATAAAAAGAAGAAATCAAGTCTTGAGTATTTTCAGGAATTGAAATTGTTGCTTTTTCACTTTTAGCAGAATCTGTGTAGTGATTAAAGCTTACATTTTGATTTATAATATATCCGCCTTCATTAACTCTCCTTATAAACAACCAGGGAATCATTGCTTCTTTGTCTACAACACTTTCGTAGCGATCTTTTACTTTGAAGAACCAGTTAAAAGCTCCTACTGATTTTCCGCTACCTATCATATGAAAACATTCTCTGCCTCCGAATTTTTGAAGCTCATCTTTTATTTCTAGAGTTGCCTCACCTGCATCAATAATTCCATAATGAATTCTGTATTTCAAAACTTCTCCAGTACGAAAAGCTTCATTATTAATTTTACGAAGTTCATCCTGAGCGGCGCTGCTTGAAAGTAAACTTGCAAAAAAAACAAAAACCGGAAATATCTTTTTATAATTCATAACGTTCTTTAACAAACACCATTCCATCGATTTTAAAACAATTTAAAATTGAATTTGTAGTTTATTATTAAACTTATACAAGTTGTATTCCTTAGTAGTTGCGTTTGGTTTTTTATTTTAAAATAAAAAAGCAGTTGATATAAGTTTTTTTGTCATCGCAGCTTGATGTTCCCTCAAAATGGGACATCAGCAACTACAATACTGACATAAAACGTAAATCGACTGCTTTTAGTGTAATTGTTTTGCCTACGATCGATTTTCGAGATCTTCGGAGTCAGTGCTTTCTTCTTCGGCAAGGTTTTTCAACTCATTTTCGATGTAAATTGCTTTTCTGTCGAGTAAATCAGCAGTCACCTTTTTTTCTTCTGCATCACTTTCGAAAGAATAATTTTCATCATCCTTAACATCAACCATTTCTGCAATTATTTCTTCGGATTCGGGTTGCGTTTCCAAAAGAAGGTTTTCTTCAGAAGAAACAAGTTCAGTGTTTTCCGACAGAGACTCTTCAGAAGGAAGGCCAATTTCATTTTGTTCCATATGCAAATCCTTCAATTGAGGAAGATCCTTAACCGACCTAATTCCGAAATAATCCATAAAGGTGTGGCTGGCGCTATATAAAATTGGTCGACCAGGACCATCACTTTTCCCGGATATTTCGATTAATTCCTTTTCTAAAAGCTTTTGAATTGCATAATCACAGCTGACACCACGAATATGTTCCACTTCAGTCTTCGAAATAGGCTGTCTGTAAGCGATAATAGCCAGCGTCTCCATCTGAGATATAGATAGTTTTTTCTTGGCTTTATGTTGAATTAAAGCGCTAACAGTAGAATGAAATTGCTTTTTAGTTAAAAACTGAAATCCTTCCGATATTTCAAGAAGTTCAAAAGAAAAATCATCGGAAGCATATTTTGCTTTTATTTCTTCAATGGCGGATAATATTTCCGCTTCTTCAAGGTCCCAATCAAAGGAAATCTTCAGAGAAGCAGCGATTTCTTCCAAAGAAATGCTTTGTTCTGAACAAAAAACAAGGGCTTCTATTTGCTGCTTTAATAACTCCATAATATCGTCCTAAATACTTTTAATGATTAATCCAGCCGCGAATATTGTTATAAAAAAGGCGTTTTGCAAAAATACTTTTTCACAATTGTTCAAAAAAATTGTAACGGGTACTCAAATGCCAGGATTTACAATACTAACGGTGGAATTATAAATAAAATTTTAGACAACAAGGTTAACAATTTTACCGTGAACAACAATTACTTTTTTAGGTACTTGCCCTTTGAGTAGCCTGACAACTTCATCCGCTTTCAATACCTCTTTTTCAATTTCTTCTTTACTTAATGAAAGAGGGAAAGAAAGATTTGTTTTTGTTTTTCCGTTTACAGAAACAGGGTAAGAAAAATCAGATTCAACCAGATACTCTTCTTTAAAATGGGGAAATTTTGTTTTCGTAATACTTTCTTGATGTCCCAAAAGTTGCCACAATTCTTCTGCAATAAATGGAGCATAGGGCGAAATTATAATAGCTAGCGGCTCAAGTATCGCGCGTTTATTACATTTCAAATCTGTTAGTTCATTGACACAAATCATAAATGTACTTACTGATGTATTGAAAGAAAATCGTTCAACATCATCTGCAACTTTTTTAATTGTTTTATGTAAAGTTTTAAACTCCTCTTTAGTTGGCTGATCATCGGAAATAAAAAAATCAAGTTCGTGATTTGCATTTTGTTTATGATACAATTTCCAGAGCTTCCGAATAAAATTGGACGTTCCGGTAATTCCATTTGTGTTCCACGGTTTTGACAATTCGAGAGGCCCAAGAAACATTTCATAGAGTCGTAAACAGTCAGCACCGTATTTATCGATCATATCATCCGGACTGATTACATTCCATTTTGATTTTGACATTTTTTCAACTTCACTTCCGCAAATATATTTTCCGTCTTCCAGAATAAAATCTGCATTTAAAAATTCTTCTCTCCAGCTTTTGAATTTACTTATATTTAGAATATCATTTTCGACAATGTTTACATCTACATGTAAAGCAGTTGTTTCATATTTGTCTTTTAGTCCAAACGATACAAATCTATT